>CAYYJP010000001.1:0-17855 GCA_964472285.1 uncultured Gammaproteobacteria bacterium
AAAAAAGACCTTCAGCCATGGACATTGCAAGCCTAATTGACGGTATCGGCGGAGAATTCAACGCATTTACAAGCAAAGAGGTAACTGGATATTTTGTAAAAGCTTCTAAAGATCACGTTGACCTATGCCTAGATGTTCTCTCAGACATGCTGCAAAATTCAAAACTGGATAAAGCTGAGATAGAAAAGGAAAGAGGAGTAATTTTAGAGGAGATTAATCTTTACGAAGATACCCCAAGCAGAAAAATTGGAGATGTTTATGAAGCATTGCTTTACGGAGATACACCAATGGGATGGGATATAGCAGGAAGAAAAGAAGTAATTAAATCTATAACCAGAGAAGACTTTGTCAGCTATATGCAAAGTCTTTATAGTGCCCATAATATTACAGTTGTTGTCGCCGGAGGCATAAATGTAAAGGAAGTAGAGGATTTAGTTGAGAAGTATTTTGCAAAGATGGCTCGCTTCGATATAGTTAGATATATTTCACTAGTTGAAAACCAGGTCAAACCAGATCTTTATATAAAACATAAAACAACAGAACAAGTTCATATAGGCGTAGGATTTAGAACAGTTCCTATTAATTCACCTGAAAAACACGCTTTATCAGTTCTTTCCTCAATTTTGGGTGGAGGAATGAGTTCAAGGCTATTTTCTGAAGTAAGAGAGAAAAGAGGTCTTGCTTATTATGTCAGAACAGGCTCAGAAAGCTATCAAGACGGAGGAAATCTAGTTTCTACAGCTGGCCTTGATCCAAAAAGACTAGAAGAGGGAATTCAAGTCATAATTGAGCAATATTCTAAGTTTGCAGATGGAAAAGCAAATATAACTAAAGAAGAATTAGCTAAGGCTAAAGAATATCTAAAAGGTCATCTAGTTCTTGAGCTTGAAGATAGCAGATTTGTGGCTGCATTTTATGCCCAAGAAGAGCTTTTAGAAGAAAAAGTTGAAACACCTGAGGATTTATTAAAAGAAATAGATAAAATAACTTTAGATCAAGTTGAGGCTGTTGCAAAGAAATATTTTGTACCTAAAGGCCTAAATCTTGCCATAATAGGTAACTTTGAGGATAGACAAAGATTTGAGAAATTGCTAAAATTGTAGTCAAATATGGAGCAAACAATTGTACTTATCAAACCAGACGGAGTAAAAAGAGGAATAGTTGGTGAAATCATTCATAGATTTGAGAGAATGGGACTTAAAATCGTAGCTATGAAGATGGTTGTGCCTAAGAAAACTCTTTTGGATAAGCACTATGCCACAGATAAAACCTCAACAGTTGAAAGAATTGGTGGAAAAACAATCGATACATACAAAAAGTATGGTAAAGATGTTAAAAAAGAGTTTGGAACAGAAGATCCAGCAGCAGTTGGGCAAGTAGTTGTCGGTTGGTTACTAGATTTTATGAGCTCACATCCAGTAATTGCTATGATAGTTGAAGGAAAGCATGCAGTTGAAAATGTAGTTAATCTTGCAGGCCCTACAATGCCTGTAAATGCACCCGCAGGAACAATAAGAGGAGATTTTTCAACTGATAGTGCAGCCTATGCAAATGAAGAGAAAAGAGCAGTAGAGAATATAGTTCATATTTCAGCTACAGTTGAAGAAGCTAATTTTGAAAAAACCCTTTGGTTTACTCCTGAAGAAATCCACAATTATTAATTCGTACTAATATTTATTCCTCGTTGCCTTTTTGGGGGGAAGCATGCAAAAGCATTGTTAATTCAATAGCCCTATCTGTTAAAGGAGACCCAAGACCATTAATTATAGAAATAATATCTCTTTTGCTAGTGTATTCGCCTGCTTTTGTTAATACTTCCATTAAGACTTTATCTCCAGCTTCTCCTCCTATTGCTTCAATAATTTTAAAAGAAGATGCCGTATGAATGTCTGGATCAGATAACACATTATCTGCTAATCTGTCTCCAAGAATTCTTCTATTTCGCCCAGATCTTGCAAGAGAATCTTGTATTATTGGATCTTGAAGCTTTTGTTCATAACCATCTGTAGGTATTGTTTTTTCATCTGTATCAAAATTATATTTTGGTCCAAATCTAAGGTAATAAGGGTTCTCATCGTCTGGTTCAGTAACAGCTAGAATATAAGGAAGAAGTAGTTGGTCAACGATTTCATCAGATACAGCTTTTTCTCCTTCTTCATCTTTTTCTTTAGCTACTTTTTTAATAAAGCCAAGATAAGCGTCTAATGTATCAGCTGGTAGTTTGTCCATATCCATATCTACTTTTTCTGTGTCGTAGGTAGTTAAGTTTCTATTTCTTTGATAAAGGTGTCGTATTCCATCTGCTGCAAGAGATGGATCAAGTTCTGACCCATGATTTACTAAAATATCATTAAGTCTCCAAGATGCTGCTCCTACTGCGTATCCTAATTCTTCCCAAAAAGCGCCATTAACTAATCTTCTTCTTCCTTCTGGGGTAACTTCATCGGCAAATAATGATCCTGGTTTGTCTACCATGTGGCTAAGTAATATGCTATGTCCTCTTTCATGTCCTGGTGCATTTATGTATTCAGGCTTTAAAGCAAGGTTTATAGCTATATCTACTACTGCATCAAGCTCAGGTTTTGTAAAAGTATCCATTGTCCATCTTCTCGTACCTCTTCTTAAATCATCATATACCCTTTGATCTGCGTTTCTGCCGCTATTTTGATCTACCAAGCCTCTATTTTCAGGTCCATCAAGTAATGATAGGGGAGCCCAGAAACGACCACTTTTTAAGTCTCCAAAAATCATATCAATTCTTCCATCAGGAAATTTACCAGGATGTTGTTTGTTAAACCAGGCTTCGAATCTATAAGCTTCAGCTGTAGTTTCGAATTCAAATCTAGTAGTTCTTCCGTTAATTGCTTCTATTGGTGTCGGCATATAGTTAGAGGCAGGAGATAAGATTATAAAAGATATTCCTATTTTGTCAATGACTTTATTTTGCTATTTCTAATTTGTAGTAAAGCTAATATGAAAATTCCAGCTGAAGTTGCAAAAGAGAGTAGGCAATATTGGCAAAAAGAATTAAGTATTACCCCTTGAACATAAAGAAGGAACAATGAAAATCCAAAACCAACAGATACTAAAAGATAGAATAACTTAACAAAGTATTTTTTATAGTTAGTTATTATTAATAAAGATAAAATAATGATTGAAACGTAAAACAAGCTTCCAAAAAGAGCTGTAGGAATTCCAAAAAGGGTTGAATATTGACTGGTTAAGACAGTTTCACAGCTTCCTACAGTGCATGGGGGAATAGATTGTTTGTAGTGAAGTATTGTTAAATAGGTCGCATCTAAAAATCCTAAGAAGGAAAGAATGGCAGAGTAGACAAAGAGTTTATTTTTTGTTAAGTTCATTATCAATTAGTTGTTTAAACTCATCAAAGCTTCCTGGATTATCAATTTTTGATCCATTAATAAAAAAGCTTGGTGTTGAATTGAGTCCTATGCTAGTAGCTGTAGATAGGGCATCATCTACAAATTTTTTAGCTTCACTTGAGTTTAAATCTGCATTAAATTTATCTATGTCTAGCTTTAAATTGTTGGCATAGCCTACAAATAGATCTTGGGCTTTTGTGCTTTTTGCCCATTCTGTTTGGTTTTCATATAAAAGATTATACATTTCCCAGTATTTATTTTGCTTATTTGCTGCATATGCGACTCTTGCTGAAAGAAGAGCGTATTGATGAGCGTTAACCAATGGGAAATCTCTATAGATAAAAAGAATTTTGTCTTTATATGCTTCAACTACTGCATTAACAATTGGGTGATATGATGCACAAGCTGGGCATTGGAAATCTCCATATTCTGTTAATAATACTTTTGCTTTTGCGTTTCCTTTTGTATAGATGTCTTTTTCGCTTAAAGCTGGTGCTTTAAGACTACTGGTAGTTGTATTAGAAGGGGAGTTAACTAACATAGCAAGACCAAAGATACCTAAAATTACTGCTGCTGCTACTCCTATCCAAATTCCAACCTTTTTATATTGTTCTTTTTTACCTTCATTTTCAGCTTTTTGTTGCCATTCTTGTTTTCTAACTTCTCTTTTTTCTTGCTTTGTTAGTTTTTGTGGGTTTTCCATTTAGTAATAATCGCATGTTATTTTTAAATTTTCAATAGGTATTTTAGTAAACTACTAATGATTAAGGGGGTTATCTTAATCATTATTTGCTTCACTAAGGATTTTTTATGCTAAAATACAAGCATTGCCCCTATAGCTCAACGGATAGAGCAAGCCCGTCCTAAGGGCGAGATGATGGTTCAATTCCTTCTAGGGGTACAAAGATACTTAACCCCAGTTTATAAACCTATAGTTTGATTTAAAGCTAATTTTAGGATATAATCCCTTGATAATATGCACGAAAGACCACAAAAAATATGGGCAGCTCAATACCAAGGACCCACTAGTCCTGAATATCATTCAAGATCAATTATGGATATAGACGATGGTCTTATGGAATTTACTGATGGCAAAAATACCGTTGCTTTTGATTATCTTATGGCTTCTGGTATGAAGAGAGCTAAGCTTATGGGAAGAAAAGAGTTTACACTCCTTGATATAGGAAGTGGAGATGGAGGTATATTTCAAGATTTTTTATCTACACCCTTAATAGCAGAAGACTCAAGAGCTTTTCTAGCACAAAATCCAGATTTTAAGGTACTCTTTATTGGTATAACAGATTCTCCAGATACTAAAAGTCACAACACTTACAAATCTTTTGAAATTGATCAGCTTAGATTAAGTGATGAAGATAAAAGAATAAACTCCCAAGTTGAGGTAAGAAACATGCATTGGTCGCTAACAAGAACCCAATCCCTAGCTGATTTCTTAGATGCAAACGCAATAGGGTCAGTAGATTTAGCTATGGCTACTGAAAGCTTAAGATATGTAAGTACTCGTGTTTTTAAAGATACAGTAGAAACAGTTGTGCAAAGACTGGTAATAGGTGGACGTTTTGTTTGCCAAGGTTTTACCGGTACAGAGCCAGGTTTTTCAAGTAGAAAGGATAATTATTTTAAAGTCACTCCATATTCAGAAAAAGATCCTACAGTTTGGAAAAGATTACTTAGAACATTAGGAACAGATAGAGAACTAGAAGATGAATACCCAGATTTAACAAAACAGCAGTTGCAGGAAGGGCTAGATAGGGCAATAGGAGTATATGTAAGACTTGGTCTCTTAGACCAAGAAGAAGTAGAGCATGATATTAGGTTTGTAGAAGCTAATCCATTGAATAATTTAATATCACCATTAGATATAATTAGGGCTAAAGCAGCTCTTATGCTTTCAAAAGGATTCAATAGGTTATATATTAAAAACAGACAGCAAGCAAGATTAGATAAAAATGGGGTTTTGGATTCTTTTGATCAGTCACAAGTAGCAGTAAAACCAAGATGTTATATTGATAAATTCCTACTTACAAGATTATCATAAGTTTATGAAGAAAAAAGATATTATTAAATTTTTAATACTAAGAACAATAGGTAACTTTCTAGTTCTATTTGCTATCTTTGCAGCTTTAGCTACATTTGGACCTGCACTTTACTACGAAGTAAATTACCGTATAGTTGTCGCTAGGGGAGTAAAATACGTTATCAGTGATCAACCTAGTCTGCCAAATGAGACCGAAAACAAGGCTGAAAATGGAGAAACTGAAGCTAAGCCTGCTGTATCGAGTGGGGTAGATAATTTTGCACAAGTTCTTCTTGGAGCAAAAGAACAAATATTAGTGCCTAAAGATACGGAATTTGGAATTGTTATTCCTAAGATTGGAGCCTCAGCTAAAGTTTTTGAGAATGTAGATCCTAGCAATCAAGAAGCCTTTCTGCCAATTCTTATGCAAGGTGTTGCTCACGCACGAGGCACAGTTTTCCCTGGAATGATGGGTAATATTTACCTTTTTGCTCACTCTACGGATAGCTTTTGGAATGCGGGAAGATATAATGCCATATTTTATCTCTTAAAGGATCTTCAACCAGGTGATGAGATAGTCCTTTTTTATCAAAATAAGCGATACGAATATATAGTTACTACATCAAAGATAGTCAATCCTGATGATGTATCGCACATAGTAGATGCTCAAAAACAAGGTGAAGAAACTCTTATTCTTCAAACCTGCTGGCCTCCAGGAACTACGTTTCAAAGATTACTTGTTTTTGCAAAACCAAAGTAACTATTTGAGGCTAATTGTATAGAGGTTAGGATTATTAGCTGGATTTCCAAGGTTAGTTAGAATTACAATTTTACTTGCATCAGGCCATGGGAAGACAAAATTATCTACAAAAGGACCAGCATAGATAGTTGTTTGATTGCCACCGTTATATTCCATGATATCTATTTTTCCGCTGTGGACATAAACTAAGTGTTTTGAATCAGGAAACCACATTAATGGGAGATGAGAATCTTTTTCTTTGGTTGGTAAACTATCTAGTATTTTATAGTTTCTATCTTCTTTGATGTCATAAACATATATAGATCCTTTTTCAAGGTTTCTTTGTTCAGGAGTAGAATCAACTCCTATTAGTGGAGGAGTAATAACAATTGGAAGGGTTCCAGAAACTGAAGCTGTATATAATACTCTTGTTTCATCATCTGACCATTCCAATACATTAAAGTATTGTGAAACTATTGGTCTTAGTTTTCTTGGAAGACTGTTAGTGAAAGCTATTTGTTTTTCTTCTTTAAGTTTTTTCCAAGCTGTATTTACGCTTAAAAGAGTTGCTGTTACATCTTGTGGGCTAGTATTTAAGCTGTTTGCGTTAAGGAGGAAATCTGATCTTGGTATTTCAAATGTAGCAAGTAGTTGCTTACTATCAGGTGACCAAGTAAGTCCACTTTGTGAAAATCTTGTAATTGTATCTGTGGCAACTTGAGTTGAAGCACTTTGCAAAGTTAGTATTGGCCTTAAAGTCATATCAAGTACATAAATTCCGTTTTTAAGAGCAGATTGTGAGGCAACTGTATAGGCAAGTTTAGCTTTTGTTGGATCTATAACTGCATTTGATACGCCAATATTAGTTATATTTTCAAGCTTTGGAGCTGTTGGTAATAAAAGAGCATCAGCTTTACTTACGACTTCTTTTTTAACTATAATTTTTTTCTGCCAAGGGAAATAACCATCTTTAAATATTTTTACATTATATTCTCCTGGTTCAAGATTAATAGTGTTATCAGTAGCAGTAGTTAAATGGTCATTAATAAACACCTGGGCGCCATCTGGAGCGCTTGTAGCAACTAGTAGACCGGTTCCTGAAACAGCAGGAGTACCTTTATTTAAACTAAACCTATATCCCATTCCATAGAGTATTACTCCAACAGTTGCTAGGATCATTAGTCCTACAAGTAAAAGGGGGATTCCAAGTTGTTTTCTCATGAATTTGATTATACATTTTGATAATCCCTCTTGCAAGTTCTTTTGGTGATGTTATAATCTAAAATATCAAGGCTAAAACTTGAATTTGATATAGATATTATATATTTTGATATAGTATTTGAATCAGAAGCTAATTTGATATTATGCCATTATCAAAAAGAATCGGTATTGACCTCGGAACAGCAAATACACTTGTCTATCTAGCAGGTGAGGGAATTGTGTTAAACGAACCAACAGTTGTTGCTGTTACTGCTGAAGAGAATAGAGTTGTTGCGGTTGGTAAAGAAGCAAAAGAAATGCTTGGTAGAACTCCTGGTAATATTGTTGCGTTAAGACCTCTTCGAGATGGAGTTATTGCAGAATACACAATAACAGAAGCAATGCTTACCTATTTTATAGATAAAGCTGCAGGTAAATCACGTTTTTTCAAACCAGAAGTCATGGTTTGTATTTCTTCAGGAGTAACACAGGTTGAAAGAAGAGCAGTTTTGGATGCAACGATGGCAGCTGGGGCTAAAATTGCCTACTTAATAGAAGAACCATTGGCAGCAGCAATAGGAGCTAAGATTCCAATTGCCCAACCCGCAGGACACATGATTGTAGATATCGGTGGAGGATCAACAGAATCCGCTGTTATCTCCCTTGGGGGAGTAGTAGTTCACAATTCAGTTAGAGTGGGTGGAACTAAGATTGATGAGGCAATTGCTAATTATGTTAAAAAGAAGTTTAATCTTTTTATTGGAGAAAGAACCTCAGAGGTAATAAAGATAGAGATGGCAAATGCATTAATTGATGAGAAAAAGATTAGTGATCAGAAGGTAATGGAGATAAGAGGAAGAGACGCAATAACAGGACTTCCTAGAACAATACAGTTAAACGAGGGTCAAGTAAACGAAGCAATACTTTCTACTTTAATGGATATTATCTCAGCAGTTAAGGGCGTTATGGAACAAACCCCACCAGAGTTAGCAAGCGATATTATAGATAAAGGTGTTGTTATGAGTGGAGGTACATCTCTTCTTACAAACTTCGATAAGCTAATGACAAAAGTTACCGGAGTACCATGTCATGTTGCTGAGGATGCACTACTTTGTGTAGTTAGGGGAACAGGTGTCGCTCTTGAAAACATAGAACTTTACAAAAGAAGCATAGCTAAGAAATAAATATCCTATAATTATTTTTATGCATCTATCTAATTTTATAAAAACCTCTAAATTAGAAAATATTTTCACAAGAATCAGGTTTATAGTATTTGGATTGCTAACACTGTATAAAACAGCTCATGTTTAACAGTTTAACCATAGACTAAGGTTAATTATTTTGAATAAAAAAAATGATCAAATTAACACAAAACAGAAGAAGCAACAATTTTCAATTTAATCTTGTAGTAATATGAATGATTTCGAGAAAATATTTTTACTTGGTGTAGGCTTTTCTAACACAACAGAAGAAGAAGTCTTAGAGTTTATTTATACAGGCCTACAAAAACCATCAAAAAAGTATTATATTGTTACCCCAAATCCAGAACTTTTAATGATTGCCCATGGGGACAAAGACTATAAAATGATTTTAAATAACGCAAAATTAGCCTTGGCAGACGGTATTGGGGTCTTATGGGCGGCTAAGATCATGGGTAAGCCATTAAAACAAAGGATAACAGGAGTAGATCTTACTGAAAGTCTATGTATGCATGTTGCAAAACGGCCTATAACGGTAAGCTTTCTCGGGGGTGGGCCTGGTCTGGCAGAACTTACTGCCGACTGCTTACAAAAAAAATATCCTGGATTAAGGGTTTCATGGTTTTCACAAGAGTATGATAAGTCGTTAAGAGATAAACCAACGGACATTTTATTTGTTGCTTTTGGCTCTCCAAAACAAGAAGTTTGGATTTCTAATAATATAAATAATCTTAACGCAAAAGTTGTAATGGGAGTAGGCGGCTCATTTGATTTTATTACAGGAAAAGTTTCAAGAGCACCCAAAGTTTTACAAAATTTAGGTTTTGAATGGCTGTATCGTTTAATAGTTCAACCCTGGAGAATTAAACGACAACTTTCTTTAATAAAATTTATCTTCTTAGTTTTAAGACAAAAGCTGAGATTATAAAAAAGTCTTAAAATCTTACTAAATTGTCTAATCTAAAAGCATTTTAGGCTACTATATATAGTGCACCCCAAATTTAAGTAAATTAAGTACATTTGCAGACTAATGGTAGTAAATTCTCTAATTATTATAGAAAACTAATTAGTTAGGTGATTAAATACATTACTTAAAAAAATATAAATAAACATACTCTAAGATATTTAACTTTATAAAATGAAAAAATCATAGATCAAGGAATGCTTTAATAAATGTTAATTTGTTAAATGTTTAAAAGTCAAAAAATTATTTAACTTTTTATTAAAAGTTGCATGATAAAAAATAAAATCTTCTAAAAAGTATGAAGCAGCCCATTTATATAGATTGATATATTTAATTACTTATTTATGTATATATGCTGTAGAATTTGATTTTTAAATGTAAAATCAAAAATCTTGATGCAGTAGGGTAGTAGAAAAAAATGAGAAAATGTAGATATTTACGCTTAACAAAGTTGTTTTACCGAACATTTACCGAAAGTGAATTTGATCTTAAAAAACAAATTTAAAATTTTTTCACAATACTATATTCTATCCTAAATAAAACATTATTTGCATTAATCAATTCATTAATTTTTTTAATAGACTCTATTTGATTAGGTCGTCATAATAGTCTAAAGCCAACATTATCATCTATATCACTTGATCCAATGAATTGCTAATTCAGATTTTGTTATATCCTATAATAAGACGTTTTTGCCTCATTTTTGTTAGTTTACGTAAATTTGCCCACCTTTCGATTTAAATTCTACTTATTATTGCCTTTTATTCTAATTGCATGTTGGGCGTAAATAGTCTTTAATTAGTATATGAACTTTAAATTTATTGAAGATAAGGATTTTAACAACTGGATAATATCTGCTCCTAAAAGATCTAATAGGCCAAGTATGCTAAAGGGAACGCAGTTAACATGTCCTTTTTGTGTAGGACAAGAATCAGAAGGGTCTGAGGTCTATAGGGTATCTGGAAAAGTTGGTATAAGTGACTGGAAAGTTAGAGTTATTAAAAATAAATATCCTTTTGCACCAATTCATGAAATAGTAATACACTCCCCAGATCATCATAAAAGTTTTGATGAACTACCCCTTGAGCAGTCATACTTGATTCTTCAAACATATAGGCAGCGTTTCCAGGACCATCAAGATAAAGGTTCAGTATATATCTTCAATAATACGGGTGAAGAGGCAGGTGAGAGTCTTCCACACCCTCACAGCCAGATTGTAGTTATTCCTGATCATGTTAAGCTCAATTTGCCACACCATGCTATAACAGATAAAGATAAAGTTAAAGAAACAAGGGAATTTTTAATATTTTGTCCATATCAAAGTCAGTGGCCAGATGAAATCTGGATTTATCCAAAAGAAAGAAATAAGACATTTGGGCAGGCTTCAGACGAACAATTAAAAGACCTTGCCAAAAGTCTTTATAGGCTTCTTCAGATTTTTGATCTTCGCCATGGCCACGAATTTCCATATAATTTTTATATTTATCCATACAATGACTGGTATTTGAGAATAGTGCCTAGATATAAAGTTATTGGAGGCTTTGAGGTTGGTACGGGTGTATTTGTTAACACACAAGATCCTAATGAAACGATAGATTTTATAATTGAGCATTTTGATACACCTGATGAAGAGAAAATAAAAACAACCCATAGAGCAAAGTACCACAGATTTTCCTAGATTGACATTCATTTTATAGTTTGGTATAAAAACCTTCTATGTCTGTACCAAGTAGATTAGAAGATAGAACGTCATCTGCGCCAGTTGTTACTGATGAGCCTCGTGATGCAGCATTAATAGCAAGGGGTCTTAATGAGTGGAGGGCCGGTGTTTTAGCAAGAGTAGATAGATTTTTAAGGCGTCAACCAGTTGCAGGCTCTACAATAGGTAATCCTCATATGACTACGCTTAAGTCTGAGATTAGATTAGCTGATTTTACTTCTGAAGTTTTTGGTAATAGGGCGTTAGCAGCAACAGATATTCCTGAAGGATTAAGAAGGTTTTTAAGAGAAAGTACTCATTTAACATTTCTTCCTACAAATCCCCATGAAGTAGATAAATTTCAGGATGGAACTTTAATGGTAGATGTTGATATGCCATTTGCTTTACGTACTCAAGGTTTTGTTGTTTCTCAGGTTGGGGGAGTATATTTGGGAGAATTTTTTCAAGTTATGCCAAACGGAGATTATATTGATATTGGTGGAGCACACGATTTTAGCCTCAGAGATTTAGCTGATACAGCAGCAAGACCAAGGAAAATTTATTAATTTTGTAAGTTTAGAATAGGGGAGTTAGATTTCTGTTTTACCTGCGATTCCTAGAAGCCAAAGTACTGCGTCTTTCTTATATCTTCTGTCTCCTCGGGAATTAATTCTTATTGCAGGTAATTTTCCTCTTTTACCCCATCTTTTGATAGTTAGGGGAGAAACTCTAAGAATTTGAGCAACTTCTCTTACTGTTAGTAGATCTGGAAGATTATTGATTGATAATTGATCTGGCATATTTAGTAATCGTTTAATAATCAATATGATTATTATGCACTCTTAAGGTAACAAAATATAACAATGTTGTCAATAGGGTATTTTAAATAAAGTTGCAGGAAATGATACTATAGGTTATAATATTAACTTAATACTTATGGGATTAGAATTTAAGCCATTTAGGCAAATACCTCATGATTATCATTATGAAGGTATAACAAATCCTAATTTAATTACAGCGCAAAAAAGCGTTTTAATTTCTGATGCAGAAAGACAAATACTGCTTGATCAGGAATTATTATCAGCAGTTGAAAATGGGACTAAATTGGCAGACAGAGACTTATCTTTCGGGATAAAGGCAATTTGGCATATAAGTAGATATTTAAATTCTACTACCTCTGGTCAAATGCGTGGAGCATTAAATGGTGTATTAGATTTATGTTCAAGCGTTTATCCTCAAAGCTACGAAGCAGTTGCTTTAGCTATACAATCACCATTTCAATCTGTTACAGCTCAAAATCAAAAACATTATGCAGAATTGTCAAAAGTTGTTGACCATGAATATAAACCACCTCGCAATTTAAGGTTAAGATTTTTATTTCAAGATCATTATGCTGCTTCTGACTTAGAAGAACGGACCAAAAGAGGGGAATTGGTAGATGAGTTAAGAGGTTTTTTCAAGCCTGGAGAACAAAATATAATGCTTAATGAAGATCCAACAGGTGAAGTCTCTAGAGTTTCTTTATTTCAAAAAGGACTTAAATTATATAAAACTTTATATGGAGCATATGCTTATCTTGGGTTAAGGGTTAGATTGCAAAGAGAACCAACGAGTCAAGAGGTTAAGGGATTTTATCCTACTATTAAGGGAATGCAAGACAGATATGGAAGAATAATATGTGATGTTTCAGAAGAGCTCCAGGCAGAATATGATATTAAATTTATTTTTGAAGGTGGTAGAAAGAATTTTAATTTAGATATGCCTGAAAATCCTAGCATTGAACAATGGAGGCAGGCAATAATAGGTGTAGACAAAGAAGCTACAGCTAGAAATAAGGTAATAATAAGTCAATTGGAAGAAGTGGAAGAAGATGTGGCCTCTGCAGGAAAACCAACAAATGTATTTGTTTTACTTGGAACAAATCATGTAAAGCTTTTGGGCTTACTCCCGATGAGGTTATCTGCTGTTTCAACAAGTATTACCCATGATCGAGACATAGGCTTGCCGTATCAAAATGAGCTTGGTAAAAGATTAAGATTAGGATTACCAATTGATGATACCTTATGGGAGTTAGCATATGCTGAGGATTTAAGAAGATAAAAACAAAAATCCCGTCAAAGTGACGGGAAAATTGCGAAAACATTGAAATTAAACTTATTTAAGTTCAACTGTTGCTCCAGCCTCGGTTAACTTGGCTTTTGCTTCTTCTGCTGTTTTCTTATTGACTGCTGTCATTACTTCTTTTGGTGCGCTATCTACTAATGCTTTTGCATCAGCAAGGCCCAAAGTTGGAACTAATTCTCTAACTGCTTTAATTACAGCTATTTTGTTTGCTCCACCGCTTGCAATAACAACGTTAAAGACTGTCTGTTCATCTACTTCTGCTGCTCCTTCTGAAGTTTCTGCTGGTGCTGCTGCGACCATAGCTTGTGCACTTACTCCGAATTTTTCTTCCAAAGCTTTTACTAGCTCTGATAGTTCGAGAACTGACATTTCTTCAACTGCTTTAAGTAATTCTTCTTGTGATAATTTTGCCATTAATTCTCACCACCTTTAGACTCTTCATTTGGTTTCTCTTCTGTTTTTATTTCTTCAGGTTGTTCTACTTGGGTAGCTTCTACTTGAGCTTCAACTACTGTTTCTTCTTTTACTGGTTCACTAACTGGAGCTGGAGCACTTGCAGCTGCTGGTTTTAACTTTGCAACTGCATTTAGGGTTAAGACTAATTTTTGTAAATTCCAATTTAATGCTCTATGTAGTCCAAAAATAGGTGATTTAAGTCCGCCAACTAATTGAGAAAGTAAAACTTCTCTGGTTGGAAGGCTTGAAAGCTTCATAACCTGATCATTTGTTATAAAGTTACCTTCCATTATTCCAAATTTAACTGATGGAAGGTTTAATTCTTTAATTAATTTTGCAAGAGCTTTTAATGGTGAAACTATATCGTTATATATAAAAAGAGTACCTGTTGGTCCTTTTAGAGAGTGATCCTCACTAAGCTTAATTTTATTTGCATCTAAAGATCTTGTGACTAGTGAATTTTTTGCAACAACAAATTCACCCTCTAATGGTTTAATTGCTTTTTTAAGTCCTTCAATTTGTTTATGGGTAAGACCTTCGTAGTTAGTAAAGACAACAGCCTTAGCTTTTGAAAACTTATCATTTAAAGAAGTTACTATGTCTACTTTTTTTTGTCTATTTGCTGAAACTTTTATATCTTGTGTATCCATATAATAAAAAAACACTCCTAAGATTGAAGTGTTTACGAGCAATTAAAGTTTGCTCTCATTACTTCCTGGGTAGGACTTATCTTTTTGCCTACTGTCTTAGGTGAAAACAATAATACCATCTAGATTAATTATTGTCAATTGATATTTTCAGCAATTTAGGTACAATTAATGTATGTTTGTACCATTATCTGAAGTATCAACTGAACAAAGGCCAGGTGGAGAAGAGAGGAATTATTTCTATTTCTATCAAAGAGCAAAATTACCAATAGAAATTGTTATTACAAGGCTTCCTCCATTTTTTGAAGCTGATCAAAATTGGCATAGGCATACTTATGTTGAAGAGTATTCAGTTCCCTTAACTGGGGAAATTATTATTAAGGAATTAGTTAACAATAAAGTTCAACAAAGGAAGGTTTCAGAAGCTATTTTAAAACCAAACGAGTGGATTGTTGGTATTGAATGTACAGATTCTAAAAAAGCGACTCTTTTATTAGATAATAAAAGTGGTAAGAGGCATGAGTTAGTGGTTGAATTTGATGAAAAATTTAGTGAAGGTAAGAGCTGGCATACGGTTTCAAATCCAACAAAATCTATGATAACAATGTTAACTCTTAAAAGAGTTCCTAGGGCAATTCTTAAAAAAGACCCACTTGTTTTTAGAGTTGATAGAGAGAAATATTCAGACTATAGGATAGATATGCTCCAAGAATAGCCTCAAGCAATAACTACAATATCCTATAATAGTTAAAATAGTTGACAAAAATAAATTACTATGTTAATATATCCTTCATGCAAGAATTGGGTAAATATCAATTTGTTAATCCAGAGGTAGCAGCCGCGGTTACACCGCGTCTTTCTTCTGTTGCTCCAAAAGGTGCTGAAAGACCACTTGTAAGAACTCTTAAAATTAAAAATGCAATTTATCAAACCGCAGAAGAATTAGGAATGCATCCTCGTGTTGTTTTAAAAGAATTAAGACTTGCCAGAGCACAGACTAAAGAAGAAGCTTTAGGAATTGAGAAAGAAAGAGTAAGTAAATATGCATACGTTGGTGATATTCATGGTTTTACTGATCAAAAACAAGCAGAAATAGAGGAACAATTGTTAACGGGAAACTTTGAGCAAGTATTTTTTATGGGAGATATTGGAGGATCTGCTCTTTTAGCAAGACTTCAAAAACTTTTTTATCAAGGGGGAAACAGTGGAAGTGATAATTTAATGTGGAATAGGTATAAAGCATTAGCAGAAGAGGCAACTAAAGAGGGAAGACAAGTAGATGATCAAACAATTTTAAGCCAATTAAGAGAAGGTTATGTAAATATTGCATCTTTTGAAAGAGTGTTAGCGAATCCATCGTTGTCGGAGGATGAAGCAAGAAGACAAGTCTCTGAACTTTCAGATGAAGATGTTGTTACTGGAGTTAGGTCGATAGTTAAACATAAACACTTTGGTCATTATGTTTCAGATCTTCCTGAAGCAGCGATTGAAAGTTTAGCATCTGAAGTAAGAGAAAATTATGAAAGATTTGGAAAATTTGCAAAGCAAATTAAAGATGAAACAGGCGCAGAAGTTATTACTCTTGAGGGAAATTGGGACGCAAGGCTTCCTTTTGATTTTGAAAGAGATACAGAGGTACCAGTTGCTTTACCCATTGAAAAAAGAAGATTTTATGGAGCAGATCTTTTAAGGCAAATGGGGGTAAATTTTGTAACAACAATAGAAACTGTAGAAACTGATAATGCCATGCATATTCTTGTACCATTCGAGCCATTAACTAGACCAATTGACCAAGATTTATTAGCTAATTTAATGATAAAAGTAGCTGAGGCGACAGTTGATTCTAAAACTATAACCATGATTGCTCATGCTGTTCCTTCTTGGGAAATGCATGGTAACAAAACACCAACAGGCGAGGGAAAAGTAACAGCAGAAAATCTTATGACTTTAGTTGCTGCGCTAGAACCTGAGCAATTAGTTACCGCACATGAGCATTTTGTTAGAAAAGATCAAAATGGTCAACCTATGTCTGCTGACATGAAATATATAATTACTTCTAAAGATGGTGAGGTTACATCTGTTTCTGGAGATTATAGTGCTAAAGACTTAACAGAGATGGATCAATCAGAAGATGTTTCTGATATCAGGGTAATAGTAAGTCCTGTTCCAATGTCAGACCAATTAAGTGATAGCAAGATTGGTGTTTCTGAAAACTTAAGAGATAAAACATCTGGCCATAATTTAGTTAGGGGTTGGGGCGGAAAAGCATCTCCAGTAAGAGTGGATAGGCCAATTGGGACAATTAAGTAATTATTTAATTAAATCTTTGTAATATCCTCTTTTTCTTCTTGATACAAGTTTTGCAACTCGTTGCATAATTAAATCTTTTCTTTTAATCGTTGGATTTTCTCTGTGATCTTGTTCTAGCTCATCATATGAGAATGGTGTTCCAACTACTACAACAAATTTGCTTATTCCTAGTCTAAATTTTCCTTCTGGTAAATTAATTCCAATAGGAAGGACTAGGGCATGGTCTTTAGCTGCTCTAAGAAGAAGTTCAACTCCTGATTGTGCTCTTCCTATATTTCTATCCTTGTCTCTTGTTCCTCCTGCTGCAATCATTACTATTCCGCCATTTTTAAGCACATTTACTGTTTCTTCCATAGCATCATCATTAAACTCTTTAATTGTTTTTCCATCCAATGCTTCTGGATGATCTAGATAATATTGTCTTTCAGCATCATATCTTTGAATAACACTAATCATTCTAAATCCTTTTGCTTTTCTGACTAGATTAATTATTTTGGGAGTATATTTACTTACTGAAGGATCATTTTTGTGCCTATCAGGATCTAAGTGTTTAAATCCAGGTATGCCCACAACTGGTCTATCAAGAGAAGACAAATGTTCCTCTACTGCAAGTCCAACAACGACTGGATCAAGTTTATCAGGATGATTCATCACGATGATCAAAGACCCACGTTTTTCTACATGTGCTTTTGCTTTCTCTATATTTCCAGCTTGCTGTACAACATCGTGTCTTGCAATAAGTTTTGATGCTTGCCACAATACTGTTCCTACGGAAACTTCAGTTTTTCTTCTAATAGATGCGGGAATTCTTTCTTTCATTTTATTTAGAGATTAAAACTTAAGCTTTAATCTTAATTCCAGGGGACATTGTGGATTTTAGCGTAACGTTAACTATATTTGCTTTTTTAACTGCTTTTAGCATTTCTTCAATATTTTCAGTTAGTTTCTCTTTTCCAAATGATACTTTTCCAACTGTTAAATGAAGCAGTGGATTTTTGCTTTCTGTTTTAAAAGAAACAAGGCCTCCTTCATATTTTTTAGCTACTTCTTGGGGATTTGCACTAACGGTTCCATTTTTTGGATTTGGCATCAGTCCTTT
>CAYYJP010000001.1:17865-38697 GCA_964472285.1 uncultured Gammaproteobacteria bacterium
CAACTTTGGCAAGTTTAACCATCATTTGTGGTTCTGCGACTAAAATATCAAAATCAATTGTACCTTTTTCAATTTCGGAAATTAAAGCATCTGTTGCAATAGCTACTTTTGTTGTTTTACCTGTTCCGTGGGGAAGGGTTATATTTCCTGAAACATTGGAAGTAGCAGTATTAACATGTAATTCTACTGTTTCATCAAATTTTCCTCTTTGAAGTTTTACTAAAAGATCTAATCCTTCTGAAAGAGAATATACTTTGTTTTTATCTACATTTGTAGACAAATCATCATATTTTTGAGAATGAAAAGCTTTTAGGTCTTTTTTAATTTTTACTTTCTCTTTCTTAGGTTCTTCTTTTTTTTCTTCTACTTTAGCTTCTCCTGTTGGGGTTTCTTCTACAATTTCCTTAGCTTCTTCTCTTTGTTTTTTATCTTCTCTTTTTTGTTCGAGCTTTTTTGCTTCTTCTTGTTCCGCTGCCTCATCTCCGAATGTTTTTACTCTAATTTTTCCCATATCTATTGTACTTTAACACCCATTGAACGGGCGACTCCTTCCACTATTTTTACTGCCTGGTTTACTTCATCAGTATTCAAGTCTTCCATTTTGTTTTTTGCAATTTCTTGCGCTTGAGCTCTAGATAATGTTCCTGCTATCTCAGTTCCTGGTTTTCCTGATCCTTTTTCTTTACCTAATGCTTTTTTAATCATTTCTGCAATAGGGGACTTCTTAACAATAAATGAGAAGGTTCTATCCTCATAAACAGTAATAACTGCTGGAACAATTGTTCCTTTTTGATCTGCCGTTCTTTCATTAAATGCTTTTACAAACTCCATAATAGGGAGTCCATGGGGTCCAAGCGCAGTACCAACTGGTGGTGCAGGCGTTGCTGCTCCAGCTGGAATATTAATTTTAATTAATGTTTTGATTTTTTTTGCCATATTTTTATAATTTAGATACTTGTAAGAAGTCTAATTCTACTGGTGTTTCTCTTCCAAAAATAGAGACAAGTACTTTAACTTTTCCTTTTGCTTCGTCAATGTTATCTACAGCTCCTAAGAAATCTGTAAATGGTCCATCGACAATTTTAACAGCTTCTCCAACTGTAAAAGAAGTAGTAAATAGAGGTTGTTCTGCGTTCATAAACTTTTGAATTGCTTCTACTTCTTTTTCTGAAATTGGTGTTGGTTTGTTTCCAGCTCCAATAAATGCTGTTACTCCTTGAGTTGTTCTAACTAATAGCCATGATTCATCATCTAAGATCATTTTGACTAAAACGTAACCTGGGAAAATCTTTTCTTTTACAGTTTCTTTCTTACCTTGTGAAACTTTTATGGTATCTCTGGTTGGGACAATAATATCGAAAATTCTAGTTTCAAATCCCATACTTTCTACTCTTTGATGAAGGGATTTTGCTACCTTATTTTCATGTCCTGAATATGTGTGAACAATATACCATTTAGCGTTATCTGATGGGGATGATGGTTTTAGTTCTTCTTTCTTTTCTTCCTCAACAACTTCTTTATCTTCTTCTGTTTTCTCTTCTGTGGCTTCCTCAGCTTCTTTTTCTTCTTCAACAGTGGCTTCTTCTTTAGGTTCTTTTGTTTTAACTTTCTCTACTTCTTCTACAATTGGAGTTTCTTCCTTAATCTTTTCAGCATTTACCTCCACATCTTGTGCGGGTGTTTCTTCTGTGATTATTTTGTTTGTATCGTCATTCATATTTATCTTCTAAGTATAAATACTTCAAATAGCTTAGTGAGTATAAAGTCAGCTCCTCCTAGGTATATTCCTACGACCGCGCTTACTATTACTACTACTCCTGTAAGTCTTATAACTTCTTCTTTAGATGGCCAGACTACTTTTTTAAGTTCGTCTCTTACTTCTTTAACAAAATTAACTGGTGTTTGAGCCATAAATTAAAATCCCTAAACATATATAGTTTTGGGGATTTGTCAATATTTTAGCAAATTAAGCTTTAGATGTAAAGATAGTGTTGACAGAAAAGGTTTTTAATTTTAAAATCAAAGATACACTATGTCAAAGATAAGAAAAGCAGTAATCCCTGCAGCAGGCTTTGGAACCAGATTCCTTCCTCAAACCAAAGCAATGCCTAAAGAAATGCTCCCAATAGTAGATAAGCCAATTATTCAACATATCGTAGAAGAACTAGTAGATGCAGGAATTACAGATATCATCTTAGTTACCGGATATCACAAGAGAACTATTGAAGACCATTTTGACGCAGCAAACCTTGATTTACTTGAAAACCTAAGACAAGGTGGAGAAAAGAAGAGACCACTACTTGAAGAAATTGAAAGAATATCTACAATGGCAAATTTTGTCTATGTTAGGCAAAAAGGTCCTTATGGAAACGGAACACCTCTTTTAAATGTAAGGCATTTGGTCGGAGATGAGCCATTCATCTATATCTGGAGTGATGATTTCATAGTTGCAGAGCCTTCAAGAGTTAAGCAAATGATTGAAATATATGAAAAATATGGCTGTTCAGTATTAGGAGGAATAAAGGCAAAGACAGATGAAGATTATACAAGATACGGATTTGCAGGAGGAGATGAGATAGAAAAAGGAATTATAGATGTTACAACAGTAATTGAAAAACCAGGAAAAGAAAATGCTCCATCAGATCTAGCAACAGTTTCAGGCTTTTTGTTTACTCCTGATATTTTTGATTATCTTGATCAGGTTCTTGAGAATCTAAGAGAAGGCGAAGAGTTCTATTATAATGATGCCTTAAAGCTCATGCTTGCAGATAAAAAAAGAGTGTTGGCTGCAGAAATTAAGGGTGGAAAATATTATGACACAGGAAATAAGCTTGAATATATGAAGACAGTAGTTGAATTTGCTTTAAAACATGAAGACATAAGTGCTGATTTTAAGAAATTCCTCAAGGAGCTAAAGGTTTAAGTATGATCGGCTTGGAGTTAAGGTCAAAAACGCCTTCTGGGGCTGCAGTCGAGGCACATGGTGAAGTACCATCGGATATGGTGGGTATGCGAGAAATACCAAAAGAAGATATACAAGGCGACCCGAATATTATTTTTGAAGATAAAAGAAGACTTAAAGGTAAACTTAGGAAATTAGTGCATAGGCTTCATAACGAAGAAAAAGTAATTTTTGCAAGAGTGAAGTACCCGGAGAAGAAATTGGTATTTACAATCCTTGGTGCAGCAGCAGTTCTGGCTGGAGCGGTCGGAATAGGAGCAAAGGTAAGATCAAAAGGGGAGAGAAAAAAATGAAAAAACACCTGCCTTTTTTACTAATCTTTATTTTCTTACTTTTTGCATTTACTTTTTTCTCATATTTAGTCCACAAAGATTTATTTACTCAATTTGATTTTGACATGACCGTCAAACTTCAAGATAATATTTCAAGAAGATTTGATACCCCGTTTTCCTATCTTAGCCTTATTGGAAGCTTTGAAATTGCAACAGCGTTTTTATTGTTATTACTTATTATATTCAAGAAATTGAAGGGAATTTTTGTTCTTTTCTTTTTTGGCTTTTTGCATATACCAGAGTTATTTGGAAAGATGTATGTTAATCATCCAGGCCCTCCTTTCATGTTTTTTAGATATGACATTGATTTCTTGTTTCCAAGTTCATATGTTCAACCAGGATCTTCATATCCATCAGGACATGGTGCGAGAGCAGTTTTTATTTCAATAGTCTTTTTCTATCTAATTCATAAATCAAAATTAACTCGTTATCAAAAATACATAGTTTATGCCTTAATTCTTGCATTTGACATAGCAATGCTAGTAAGCAGGGTTTATCTTGCAGAGCATTGGAGCAGCGATGTAATTGGTGGAACTTTACTCGGTGCCGCTTTTGCAGTTCTTTCTTTGGTTTTCTTATAAAGAAAATTTATGCACCAATTTTTTGCATTGTTTTGTTAACGATGGGTTGTGGGCAGCCAATATCTGCTGCTTTTCTTCGTAATATCTTAGAAGTCTCTTGTGTAGTAGAACGTGGATCTTTATCTCTGATTGCTTTACCTAATCTAGTTGTTCCAGCCTCAAATACACAGATGCTACCGCATCTTTTAACTGTTCTTAATGGGCATTCAACGCTTACTTTTGACATAAAAAGGGATTATATTTACTTAGTAATAATTTGTCAAGTTGACAAAAATTTGAAGACTAGTGGTATAATACAGGTGTTCTTTGGTATAAGAGTTGGTTGGTAAGATTTTCCTCTACAAGTTCACTGGGTTTGAGGTAATTCCGAAATTCGGGATGACAGAGTGATAGTTTTAGGCCCGTGGGTTTAGAGCTAAGCTTTCCTAATTACAGACTCGGGGAAACATCAACTTAACACTTTACCAAGGACGAATTTATTTATCTTTTTATTCCTCAAAGTAAGACAGGTATTTCTTCTTTACCTAAATTTTGGTAAAATCAAAGCTAGTAAGATATTGCCGAAGTAGCTCAGAAGTAGAGCAGCGCTTTTGTAAAGCGAAGATCGGGATTGCGAAATTCCCCTTCGGCTCATAGTAAATTAATATGAGATGTAGCTCAAACATCTATGTATTTATTCTATCGGGATTTGGATTATAGGAAAAGACAGTCAGAAATAAGTAAAAAGAATTGGCAAAATGGTTTATACTCTGTATTAATAAAGCCTCTTAAAACTAGGAAATGTAAAAACGAGATTTGTTCTAATTTGTTTTCTGTAAAACCATATGATCCTAAGGTGTTTTGCAGTAGAAATTGTTCTGCATTTTTTAATAATACAGGACGTATTCAGTCTGAAGAGACAAGAAAAAAGATTTCTTTATCTGCACAAAATCAAACTAATCGATCTTGGGGAAATAAGAAAGTAGAATTAGTTAGTAAAATTTGCTTGTATTGCATGAAAGAATTTAAAATTCTGCCTTATCTTGCAAAGAGAAGAAAATATTGCAGCGTTAAATGTGCTATCCAGGTAATAGGTAGATTAACAACATCCCCTAAGGCTTCAAAAGGTAAGCCTGGTATAAGGCTAGATATAGACTCTGATATATGTTTTTATAGTACTTGGGAAGCAAATGTAGCTCGAGTATTTAATTTGGTAGGAATTATTTGGCAATATGCTCCAAAGATTTTTGATCTGGGAAAACATACCTATAGACCCGATTTTTATTTACCAAACGAGGATATGTATATTGAGGTTAAAAATTTTATGAACAAATACTCTTTTGAAAGAGATAAAATGTTTCGCCAGAAATTTCCTGAAATAAAACTTGAGGTATTATCAAAAGATAAATATCGAGAAATTGAAGCTAATTATAAACCACTTATTGATTCTTGGGAGAGTTAAGCTTCACTTTTACCCTTAAATTGTGTAAAATTACATATATTGCTGAGTTGGCGGAGTAGTCAATCGCATCAGACTGTAGATCTGACGCCCGCAAGGGCTACGGGAGTGCAAATCTCTCACTCAGCACAAATTCCCTTGCCGGCTTGGCTCAGTGGTAGAGCAAGTCATTGGTAATGACTAGATCGTGGGTCCGATTCCCACAGCCGGCTCAATCAAGGTAATTGAATTAAGAGACAAATTTCTATATAATACTAAGCTATGGCAAAAAAAGGAGACCACAGAGCAACATTAGGACTAGTTTGTACTGTTTGTAAAAACAGGAATTATGTCACGACTAGAAATAAAATCAATACAGTAGAGAAGCTTTTACTTAAGAAATTTTGTAGACATTGTAGGAAAGTAACAGACCACAAAGAAAACGAAAAACTTAAATAAGTAATCCTCCTTTATAGTTGATAGCTTTTCCCATCTAAAGTATAATTACGTCTATAGGGGCGTGGTGAAATGGTTATCACAGCAGTCTCCAAAACTGCTTTTCTCAGTTCGAGTCTGAGCGTCCCTGCACCAGTTTGTCATATTTACAAATCCTACGCAAAAGGAGTACTCTCTTTTTATGTTAACAAAAAACGATTTAAATCAAATCAAAGATCTAATTAACCCTCTTTCAATAGATATTGGTAACGTGCAAAAAGATTTAACAGATGTTAAAAAAAGGGTGAGGAAAATTGAAGGAACTGTAGATGTTATGATTGATCATTTTGATAGAGTAATTATTAGAACTCAGAAAAGAGTAGATAGAATCGGAGAACATATTAATCTTTAAGAAATTTCGAATCTCCTTGTCGTTGTAAAACCATAACCAACTTTTAATAAATCCCCATTTGATATAATTACCTTATGAAAATAAATGTATTACTTTTAACTTGTGCAGAAGATAAAGAAGCAAGTAAAATAACTAATTCTCTTTTGGAAAAAAGATTAATATCTTGTGCAAAAAAACTTCCTATTTCTTCTACCTTTTTATGGAAAGGGAAAATTGAGAAATCAAAAGAAGTATTATTAATTATGGATTCAATTGAAGAAAATTTTGCAAAAATACAGGCAGAAGTTAAAAAATTACATAGTTATGAAACATTCGTTTTAACATCAATTCCTATAAATCAAACCACACAAAGTGTTAAGGACTGGATGAAAAGTGAATTAAAATAAGAGTAGATAATTTGTAGTAATCATTGCTCTAAAACCCCTTTTTTGCTAATATCCAATTTGTGCAGAGTCCAGAAAGAAGAGGTCCTGCTCTCAAAGATAGGTTAAAACCTATGACGCGTCGTGCAGCAGCACTTGCAACCGCTTTTTCTATTGCTTTTTCAGGCACAGCCTCTGGTCCTAGCTCAGCAGATTTTGACCAAACTTATGGAATTTTTGCCTATGGGCATAGAGAGCCTGCAATGATTATGGAAAAGGGTAACATTGCAGATGGCTTTTTGCCTGTAGATGGAAAAGAATATGGCCAAGAGGATGTAGATCTTATTTATAATCAGCTTAGAGAATGGAAAGATGCCAACATAGAATTCGCAGCTTTTTCTTGGCACCACATAGATGAAGTTAGAGATAAGTTTCTTAAATTTTTTTTTGAGGTTATGAAAAGACCTGATAATCCATACAAGGAGTTTATGGCAACAGTAATTTTAGAAATAGACTCTAATTTAAAACATGTTCCGCAAGAGATGAAAGATGAGCACTTAGCTCATTTTAAAGAAAACTATTTTAAAAGTGCATACTTCTTAAGAGATAAAGATGGTAAATATGTTCTGTTCGTATTTGCTCAGGAAAATGATGGCCTCATAGATAATCCTGGATACTTACAAGGATGGAGTGATGCAGGAGAAAAATTTGGAGCAAAGATGATAGTTGAAGATTATGTGGGAAGTAGTTTTAATCCATATCACAATAGTGAACATCTTGGTTATTTTAATTATGCAAGTAACGCTTGGGATATATTTCCTTCAGGCTTAGATATAACAGATGATGTAGCACGAGTTACTTTTTCATATTCAAAACCTGGAGATCTTAAACGCATTGATTATAACTTAGAAGCAATTAGAAGAAGGACCAAAGCAGCAATACAATCAGGAAAAGAATATGTTGTTTTTGTTTCAGCAAAAGAATATTATGAACATTCCGAGGCCAATGCAGATGTATATAGAGTATTAGGTGAGGAAATACCAAAACCTGTGCTTACCACTTCACTTATCTCAAATAATGATTACGCACAAGCGATAGCAAAAAGAGGAGACAGATTAAATCTTATAGATGGACCAAGTATTCGTGATAGGTTAGGGGTTAAATAATTATATTCCAAGTAGTTTTTCTGCAAAACTTAGAAGACTAAATATAAACCCACCTAAAGAAAATCCACCGATAGGAAACATGAGTAAGAAAAAGAGAATAAAAATTCCTATTGATCCAATTGATAGATAACTAGCTGCATACTTGTCTGGAAGAAGTAGAGAGAATACTTTTGAGCCATCAAGTGGAGGAATTGGAATAAGGTTAAATATTCCAAGTAAAAGATTAATTCTAACGATTGTTAAAAGCAGCCAATTTAAAATTCCAGAAAGAGCAGGATCCAAGGGTAAAACAATAAGTAACTTGATAACTAGGGCACTAATTACTGCTATTAAAAAATTTGTAAAAGGACCTACTAAAGATACAATTGCAATATCTTTTCTTCCATCTCGAAGATTAAATCCATCAACAGGAACTGGTTTTGCAGCACCAAAAATAACAGGGGAGCCCGATAGAATTAAGATTAAAGGTAAAGCTATACTCATAATAGGATCGATATGAGGTCTAGGATCAAGCGTAAGCCTTCCTAGAAGCTTTGCAGTAGGATCTCCAAGTCTATAGGCTACATATCCATGGGCAATCTCGTGTAATATAGCGCTATAAATAAGAATTACAATTGTAATTAGGGCAAATATTAAATCCATATCTATATAAAATACTACAAATTGGAAATAATTGCTAGAATCCATTGAAAAGACGTCAAATTTAAGATATAATTACCAAATGACAAAAGGTAATAAGTGCGATAACTGTGGGAAAGGCATTATGTATGGACATAATGTTTCTCATGCAAAAAATAGAACAAGAAAGATTTTCAAACCAAACCTTCACAGATCAAGGGTTTTAGTTAATGGTGTTTATAAAACAATGAGACTTTGTACAAAGTGCTTAAGAATATATAAAGCCCCATTAAAAAAAGTTAGCGAAGAAGTAGTTACAGAAGTAACACCTCAAGCTACTCCAGTAGTGGCCTAAATTAAATTTTTATCCTCAAAATAGGCCCTAAGAAAAAGAACTGGAGTAATAATTAAATTAAGAAAGATAAGTCCTTGCCACGATGCATTTGCAATACTAATTCCTAAAAACGTAATAAAAATTGCCATATACATTGGATGATTAAAGTATTTATAAACTCCTTTTTTTACACGTTTTTGTTTTAAAGGTAATACTCCAAATGAATGACCTAAATTAATATAACTAATTAGCCAAAAAGTAATTCCAAAAAAACTTAAAATAATTCCTAAAAATTTTAATTGAAGTAAAGCTTCGAAAGTATTTGGGAAAATAAAAGCAATATAAATATTTAATAAATATAAAAAGGGAATAAATAGAGTAGCCCAAAAGGAAAAGACGAGCTTCCAGTTAATTTTAAACATATTGTTTTAGAAAGTTTTTTAGTTTCAAATCTGCGTCTTCATAGCCATTTAAAAAATCTTTGTAAGACATTGGATTTTTACCTTCAACTTGAATTTGATTACCTGGTAAAAATTTAACTATTTTTTCAGGTGGTTTGCCTAAAACTACCTTTGTCCATACACCTGGCCAAGGATAAAAAGCTTTTATCATTGCTGAAAGTTTTTCTTTACTTGGTAAATTATTTATATCAATTAAGCCATCATTTTTAGTAAAAACTCTGGTAAATGTAGCTTTTGAATCATCTTGAGGTTTTGGAATTAAATCTCCATTAAAGTATTGAGTAAGATTTTCTTCAAGTAAGAGTGCGCCCAAAGTAAAAAGTTTTTTAAGTAAATCAAAAGAAGTATAATCTTTTTTTATTTCATATTCTTTTTGGGAAATGATTGATCCATGATCAATTTGATTATCAATTTTAATAAGCGTGACACCTGTTTTTACCTCATTAGATAAAATTGCACTTTGTACTGGAGTTGCGCCTCTAAATTTAGGAAGAAGAGAAGGATGTATATTTAAAATCCCCTTTTTATAAAAAGACAAAACATCATTTGGAATATAAACGCCATAGTCTGCAACTATTCCAAGATCAAAATCTTTATTAAATATTTGAGTATCTTTTTCCAATGATCTTTCCTTGGTATATTTAAGGTGACCATTGACCTCAAAATTTATATTATTTAGCTTGCAGTAATTTATTAGTGGATCATTTTCATTTTTTACAACGACTAATTCTAAGCCGAAATTTTTCTTAAGGGTATCTATAATTGGGATTACGAAAGAAGAGCCTCCAAAAAATATTGTTTTCATATTTATAATTTAATTTCTTCAAAGAAGTCTTGTCCTTTTTCATCTCTTTCACTTTTATAAAGTATTCCTTTTTGTTCTAAAACTCTTTTAGGGAAAAGGATTCCATCTAAATGATCTATTTCATGTTGAACAATTGTTGCCATAAATCCATTAAGTACTTTGGTATATTTTTTTCCTTTCTCATCCATATATTCAACCTTTACTTGAGAATATCTTTCAACTTCACCCCAGATATCTTTTAGGGAAAGACAGCCTTCAAGTTTCTTATGTTTTAGTCCCTTTTTGCTTTTAATAGGTGGTTTTTTATCAATTATTTTAGGATTAATAAAAACTGAAGCTTTAGAGTTAGATTTAGGTTTTGCAATAAAAAGCTGTAAAGATTTTCCAACCTGTGGGGCAGCAAGACCAACGCCGATAGGGTCTGTTGCAGATTCCAAAACGTCTATCATCTCTTTTATCAAAGAAACAATTGAGCTATCGATTGATTTTATTTCGTCTGCTTTTTTTGATAATACCTCGTGTGGAGCATTTAGTATTTGTAACATTTACGCTTAATTATACACTAAAGTTGTTTTTTCCAGGTATCGATTGCAGCCTGTGCTTGTTCATTTACTCCAAAATTGTCAATTAAAAACTGCATTTGATCAATTGCTTTTTGTGCATATTCTCTGTTTACTAACTTATCTTTTTCATCAACCGCAAGTTCATGATAGAAAATTCCAAGAGCATAATATGCATTAGTGTAATTTGGTTTTAGTTTAACTGTGTTTTCTAATATTTCTACTCCTTTTTTAACATCTCCTGTTTGACCTGTTAAAACTCCCATATTATAAGAAACATCAGCATCTGTTGGAGCTAGGACGGCAGTTTTCCTTACTGAATCCAAAGCTTTTGCTGCATATTGAGGATCTATTTGTGAAAGGGTATAAAAAATTCTTACTCTAGTTTTCCAAAAAACTATATTGTTTGGGTAATCTAGTATAAGCTTGTCGCTTATGCTCGTAGAATTATTAATCATTTCTTGAGCTAATTTTTGGTTTTGTTCATCAGGTTTTGACTGAGTTTGATAGATAATTGCGGATCCAATTATTGCATTGTTTAGGGCAAGTTCGTCTTTAAAAACAGGTTCACTTGGTCTTGTATTTGTAGCAAGCTGAAGATATTGATAAGCTCCTTGATAGTCCTGAGATCTATCTAAGTTGTAGCCTAAGTAATAATATCTGTCTGCTTGCCAAAATCTTCCCAAAACGAATAGGGAATAAAGAGCAACTAATAAGACAATAATTGAAACAGCTTTTTGCGGATTAGAAAGTGAATAAATTTCATTCCCACCTTTATTAAAAGAAAGAGTATATGATTTTTCGAAATCAAGTTTACCAGCTAAAATAAAGAAAAATGCAGGGAATAGGTAAAAAAGAATATTAATATAGACAACTGAAAAACCAAAGAAGTTAGTAATTAAAATTCCAAGATAACCCATAAGCAGTGAATAAATAAGTAAATCCTCTTTACTTGGATTTTTTAATTTACTCATTAAATATTTTAAAGAAAGATAAACAAAGTATCCAATCATAAGAAGATAAGATGCCATACCTACAGTTCCAGTTGTAGCAAGATAGTTTAAGAATTCATTATGCGCTTTGTTATAAAGATAGTTCCATTCAGAAGTCATGTTATGCCCTTGAGGTCTAAATTTGTAGTATGCAAAAGCATAGGTTTCAAGACCAGATCCAAAGATTGGATAATTTTTCCAAATATCAATTGCACCTTTCCAGACATATAATCTGATTGTTCCAGAATCTGTTCCACCTAATTCTCCTCTTATTGCAGGAACTGGAGTAGGTGTTGGAGCTGGTGCCTTCTTACCCTCTTTAGTTACTGCTACTGGTGTAAGCTTTTCCGCAATTCCTTTTAAAGTAAACATGTTTAAGAATGAGAAAGGCTGTCCGTTTATAAAGGTAATTGCAATAAATGCGATAAGTACGACACCGGCAATTTTAAAATCTACAGAAATATTTGTCTTTTTTAATTTTGGCCTAATATAAAACCAACCATAAAATAAAGTTAAAAGCACAACCTCAAGCCACATAGCAATAATTGCACCTCTTGAAAGGGTGTATAAAAGCATGAGGTATGAAGTTAGGATAAATAGAAAAGTAGAGATTACAAATATCAAATTATAGTTTTTTAAAGGATTTTTTCTTATGACTATTTTTTGTTCTTTAACAAAATTAAATAAAAAGACGATAGCTAAAGGAATAAGAGCGACAATATATGCTGCAAGCCAAGCTGGTTGACCAAGAGTGGAAAAGACTCTAATTTTAGGTTGAAAATCAGCTGTCCAGCAAGCTACATCTAAAGTGCCTCTAAAAAGAAGACAGGTTGGATCAAATCCAAAATGAGAAGGTAGTCCCCACAAAATAACAACTACTGCACTACTAAAAATAGCAAATAAAGATTTTCTTAAGAAACTTCCTCTAAAAGCTTTCATAAAAAGCCCAAAGGAAGAAACTGCAGTAACTAAAGAAATAAGCATTTGGAATGGAATTAGAGAAAAACCACTAGGCTTTACTTGAGAAGCAAGAAAGTTGCCTGCAAAAAAGATTACAATTGCTCCTATAAAAAATAGTATTTGGGTTAGATTAATATTTTGATTTTCTTCATCTTTATTCAAATCTTTGTAATTAGATACAAATGCGTAGTAAAGGAAAATATAGGAGAGAATTGAGAAAAGTCCACCGTTAAAGCGTGAATAATATCCCCATAGAGAAATATGCATATCAAGAGAAAATATGGTTGATAAAACTTGCGCGCCTAAAAATAGAGCAATTGGTATATCTAAAGGAGTTTTTTGAATCTTAAACTCTTTTTTTATGACCATTTTTAGAATCCAAGAAGCACCAATTACAGTTGTTAAGATAAAGGTTACCCAAAGCTTATTAAACTCAAAAAGTTCAGATGTGTCGCCAGTTAGTGCAAGAGGAACTAAGAATAAGAGAAGGTAAAAGGAATACTCGATTACTTTGTTTAAAATATTTAATAATTTCATTTATGGACTTAGTTAAAATATCCTAACATATTGGAAAACCGCCCGCAAGATGATATTATAACTACCAGCTAACCTCAAGGATTAGTTAATAGTTTTATGTTTGACAAGATCTTTTCATTTTTTTCCTACGATATAGGTATAGATTTAGGTACTGCTAATACTCTTGTTTGGGTTGGAGGAAAAGGAATTGTTATTAGAGAACCCTCAGTGGTTGCAATGCATAAAAAATCAAAAAAAGTAATCGCAATCGGTACTGAAGCAAAAAAAATGATAGGAAGAACCCCTGCAACTATTATTACAGTAAGACCATTAGTTGGCGGAGTTATTGCAGATTTTGATGCAACACTTGCAATGATTTCTCACTATATTCAACAAGTGCATGAAGTAGGAAATACAATCCCAACTGCTTTTTCAAGACCGAGAGTTGTTATTGGAATTCCATCTGCTGTTACTGAAGTTGAAAGAAGGGCAGTTTGGGAAGCAGCTCTTTCAGCAGGAGCAAGACAAGCATACTTAATAGAAGAGCCAATGGCAGCTGCAATTGGAGAAAATATTTCTGTTTTCTCTCCTAAAGGCGTTATGGTTGTCGATATTGGAGGAGGAACAACAGAGATTGCTGTAATTTCACTAGGTGGAATTGTTGTTGGTAAATCTCTTAGAGTTGCAGGAGATGATATGGATAAAGCAATTGCTCACTATATAAGACTTAGACACGGTCTTTTAATAGGAGAAAAAACAGCAGAAGATTTAAAGCTAAATATTGGAAGTGCTTATCAAAGATCAAAACAAAAGCCTTTACCCCTAAAGGAAGGTGAAGAACAAAAAGATGATAAAAACCACGATAAGGTTGCAGTCATAAGAGGAAGAGATATTGAAACAGGATTACCTAAGAGTTTAAAAATTACGGAAGTTGAAATAAGGGAAGCTTTATCTCCAATTCTAACTCAAATTGTTGATGCTATTGCAGATATATTAGAAGAATCTCCACCGGAGCTGACAAGTGATGTCTTAGAGCAAGGACTTTTATTAACAGGTGGAGGCTCAAAGCTTTATGGACTTGACCACTTAATAATTGAAAGAATTCATATTCCAGTAATACTAAGTGAAGATCCACTAACAAGTGTAGCAAGGGGAACAGGAAAAGTATTGGAAGATGAGAACTTATTAAATAGGGTAAAGGTAATTGGTGGTCTCTCCTAAATATGATAGTACATTTTATCTGCGCAGGAAATGTTTATAGAAGTAGGCTGGCAGAAAGCTATTTTAACTCTAAAAGCCTTCAAGATTTTACATGTTTTTCTAGTGGTGTAGTCGCAGGTCAGGACTTAATTGGGCCAATTTCTTGGGTAGCAGAAAGATTAATTCAAAAAAACAACCTTGCACAGCATATGAGTTTTTCTTTTCAAAAAACTTCAAAAGAACTTTTACAAAAAGCAGACTTTACAATTTTTATGGAAGATTATATGTATGAGTTTTGTAAAAAAGAATTTGGATATGGCTCTCAAAATTACGAGATTTGGAATATCCCAGATCTTATTTTAATCTCTGAAACTTTTGAAAATTTTGAAAAGGACGTAGAAAAAATAAGAGTAAGCGAAGAAACTTTTGAAAAAATAAAACAAAAAGTAGAGGATCTAATTATTAAACTTCAAAAAGCATAAAACTTGTAACAAACTTTTAAAAAGACTAAAATGGTTCCATGCAAAAAAGAAAGAATTGGATATATATTTTTGTCTTCTTTTTAATACTTTGTCTATTAATATTTCTTCTTTTTAAGCTTCCTATATTTAAACCAGTTTCTTCCTTCTTCCAAAATATTTTTTCTCCAGTGCAGTCATTAATATATAACTCAACTTTAGGATTTGGTACAAACCAGAAAATAAAAGATTTGGAAAACCAAAACCTTTTGTTAAGTAAAAAAATTATAGATCAAAGTAAAATTGCAGCTGATAATAAAGCTTTAAGGGATCAGTTTTTGCTTTCTTATCCAAAGACTAGCAATCTATTAGAAGCATCTGTTATTAGTTCTCCTTCTTTTATTCCTGGTGTAACTTCTGCAGAAAGCTTAATTATAAATAGAGGCCAAAAAGATGGGGTAAGATTGGGAATGGTTGTTATTTATAAAGATAATTTTATTGGAGTAATAAAAGAAATTTCAGACAATACTTCAAAAATTACGCTTATTACGAATTCTAATTTTTCAGTCACTTCCGAAAGTCTTGAAACTAAAGCACAGGGAGTTATAAAAGGACAAGGAGCAGGAGAAATGATTTTAGATAACGTTGTTTTATCCCAACAATTAAAACAAAATGATCTTGTTTTAACAAAAGGAGAGGGAGATTTAAAGAATACAATTATGCCAGGCTTAATTATTGGGAAAATACTATCAGTAAATAAAAATCCAAGCGATCTTTTTCAGGTTGCAAAAATAAAATCACTTTTGGATTTTAGTCATTTGTCTACTGTTTTTATAGTTAAAGGTTTTTAATGAGACTACTTATTTTAATTTTATTAATTTCTTTTCTTATCTTAGAAAGTTCTGTTACAACAACACCATTAATAATACCCGTTATAGTAGTTGCAACTGTAATGTTAAGAGATTACATTGCCTTTTTACTAGCATTTATATTTGGTTTTTTATTAGATATTCTTACTTTTAAAACAGTAGGCTTATCGAGTTTACTTTTAACAATTTTAGTTTTTTTAATATTAATGTATGAGAGAAAATTTGAAATAGAAACACCTAGATTTATTATCTTTAGTACATTTTTAAGTAGCTTTATATTTATAATTTTATTTCAAAGAGGCAATTTAATTATCCAACCCTTAGTCTCTGTATTAATAGGACTTATTTTATTTGAAGGTTTTAAAAGAATAAATGTTAAAGGAAAAGAAAATGATTAAAACAGGAGATGCTTTTTCAGACAATATAATTTCTGATGTATATAAGAAAAGACAATGGACAAGCGTAAAAACAAATGTTCGAACTTGGTTTTTACCTTTTCTCTTTATTCTTTTTTTTGTAATTTTAATTTTTAGAACTTTCTATATTCAAATTATAAAAGGAACATATTATCGGGGGCTTTCTGATACTAATAGAACAAAAACAGTTGTAGTTCATGCCCCAAGAGGAATAATTTTTGATAGAAATAATATTCCTTTAGTGTTTAATGTCCCAGGTTTTAGAGAAAACATTAATAATAAAACTGTATTTTTAGATGAAGAAAAAGCTCTTTCTAAAATAGCTTCTGGTAAAAAAGATTTAGAAATAGACACCTTAAGAGAATATCCATATAAAGAGGCAACCTCTCATGTTTTAGGATATTTAGGTCAAATTACAGAAAATGACTTAAAAGATCCTGTATTTGAGGATTACAATTCAAACGATGTTTTAGGAAAAGATGGAATAGAAAAAGTTTTTGAGTCAAGACTTAAGGGTGTTGACGGAAAAGAACTTTTTGAGATAAACGCTCAAGGTGAAATTATAAGAAAGTTGGGAAGAGACGAACCTATTTCAGGAGAAAACATAACATTAACGCTTGATATTAACCTTCAACAAAAAACTTACGAAGCAATGAAAGACGTTAAAAAAGGTGCTGCAGTTATCTCTACTCCAAAAGGTGAGATTCTTTCATTAGTAAGTAAACCTTCCTTTGATGCTAATCTTTTTACGTTAGGAGCAGATTATAAAGTAGCAACGGATAGTAGTTATATCTCTTTAGAATCAATATTATTAGATTCTCAAAACCAGCCACTTTTAAATAGAGGAATTGGTGGCGTTTATCCTCCAGGTTCCACATTTAAACTTGTTGTTGCCTCGGCTGCTTTAAAAAACAATATTATTGATGAGAATTTTGAAATAGAAGACACAGGAGTATTAAAAATTGGCAACTTTTCTTTTGCAAACTGGTATTACACAAATTATGGAGGAAAAGATGGAAATGTAAACGTTGTAAAGGCAATAAAGCGTTCAAACGATATCTTTTTTTATAAGCTTGCTGAAAAAACAGGTATAGATAAAATTTCCCAAACTGCAAGTAGTTTTGGAGTAGGAAAGCCGTTAGGTATAGATTTAATTGGAGAAGAAGGTGGAACTCTTCCTACGGTTAGCTGGAAAGAAAAAGAAATAGGAGAATCTTGGTATTTAGGAGATACGTATCATTATGGAATAGGACAAGGCTTTTTACTTTCAACGCCACTTCAGGTTAATGCTTGGGCACAAGCAATTGCAAATAAAGGTACTCTTTATAGGCCCCATCTTTTAAAAGATCAAAAACAATATGTTTTAGAAAAAAATCTATTAGATGAGAAATCAGTTAATTTAATAAGACAAGGAATGATAGAAAGTTGTAGTCCTACAGGAGTTGCCTGGCCACTTTTTAATTTTAAAGTTAAAAATGCAAATCTAATAGTTGATGGTAAAAATATTCTTAATGTTGATATATCTTCTGGGTCTGCTGATATGCGTCAAATTACTGTAGCTTGCAAAACTGGAACTGCAGAAACTACTCCTAACGAAAAACCTCATGCATGGATAACTCTGTTTGCCCCAGCTTATAACCCTCAAGTTGTAGTTACTGTTTTGTCTGAAAGAAGTGGAGAAGGATCTTCAGTTGCAGGTCCTGTTGCCAAGAAGATTTTAGAAGCTTGGTTTAGTAAATAATGGTTATAATCCCAATACCGCTTGAGGAGGTTGTCTTTTAAGGCTTTTAGTTATTTCATCTAACTTAAATCCTATAGAAGATGTACTTAAATTTGCAGGGTTATGTATTTTGCCCAAGCTGTAGGAATACATGCGGGCATAATACAGATCTAACCATGCGTTTACATCATTTATCTCTCCAAGTGTTGCTTGATAGTAGTCGGCTTGGGTTTTAGGTTCTTCTTGCCCTGTAGCAACGTCTATCTCAATTCCTACTACTTTTGTTAATTCGATTAATAATTCTGGTTCGGCAGTTTCTCTTAACTCTAAAGGTAAATCTATTGTAGCAATAGTTGGTTTAACTGATGTTATTTCCCCATCAGAATTTAAAAAAGAGATTAATGGAGGGGTAGTGGATAATGGATCATACTTGATTTCCTTAGAGCCTCTTGATTTTAGTCTTAGTCTTTTTAAAATCTCCATACGATTGATATGATAGGAGGTTAGCATTTACAGAAATGACTGTCAACTTAAAAAAAAGAATAAATTTACAAAGTAATACTTGACAAGGCATGTATAATTTATGCACACTTTTGTTTGTAATATGAAAAACCTTGTAGTTGTTGAGTCACCAACCAAAGCACGTACAATTTCCCGTTTTTTGGGAAATGATTATGATGTTATTGCTTCCATGGGCCATATATATGATTTGCCTAAGTCAAAACTTGGTGTAGATATAGAAAAGGATTTCAAGCCAGATTATGAATTGATGAAAGATAAGAAAAAAACTATAGATGCAATTAAGAAAGTTGCAAAATCCGCTAAAAGAATAATAATGGCAACTGATTTAGATAGAGAAGGAGAGGCAATTGCATATCATATTGCCCAAAATATAGGCAAAGAAGATGTTGATAGAATTGTTTTTCACGAAATAACAAAAGAAGCTATTGAAGAAGCATTGTCTAATCCTAAAAAAATTAATAAAGATCTTGTTGATGCTCAAACCGCAAGAAGAGTCTTGGATAGACTAGTTGGTTATAAGCTTTCACCAATCCTTTGGCAAAAAGTAAGAAGAGGACTTTCAGCAGGACGCGTCCAATCAGTAGCTCTTAGGCTTATTGTTGAGCGCGAAAGAGAGATCGAAAAGTTTAAAAAATCTCCATATTACACGATTTTGGTTAATCTCAAAAAAGATTCATTAGAAACACCTTTTGAGCTTTTGGAAATAAGTAAAGAAAAAATTGAAATTTCCCAAAAACTTGATTTGTATGATGGAGAATATAAGTTTACAAAAACAACAATTGATACAGAGGAGAAAGCAAAAGAAATTGAAAATGACCTAAAAACAAAAGAGTTTGTGGTATCTGATGTTACAAAGAAAGAAATGAGAAGAACACCACCTCCTCCTTATACAACATCAACTCTTCAGCAAGATGGTGCAAGAAGAATGGGTCTTTCAGGAAGAAGAACAATGCAGCTTGCTCAAAAACTCTATGAAGAAGGATATATTACATACCATAGGACAGATTCTGTAGCTATTGCAGATAGCGCAAGAAAACAAATGACCGAATATGTACAGAAAGAATTTGGAGATAAATATCTTCCACCAACACCTAGGTTTTATAGAAATACATCAAAAAATGCACAGGAAGCACATGAGGCAATAAGGCCAGCAAAAGTTAATGTAGTAAGTAGCCAAGTGGCAACAGACTTGGGACCACAATACGGAAAACTCTATGAAATTGTTTGGAGAAGGGCTCTTGCTACGCAAATGGCAGATGCTATTACCGAGTCAACTGTAGTTATAGTTGATGCTGGAAGTGGGTCATACACTTTTAAAGCAAATGGATCAATCTTAGTTTTTGAAGGTTTTCTTAAGATTAATCCTTTTGCACTTGAAGATAAAAGACTTCCTGATTTTATAGCTAATGAAAAACTAAACTATATAAATAGTCTTTCAGAGTTTCATGAAACTTTACCACCACCAAGGTATAACGATGCTTCTATTATTAAAACTTTAGAAGAAAAAGGAATAGGTAGGCCTTCAACTTATGCAACCATTATTTCAACGATTGAATCAAGAGGTTATATTGAGAGAGAAGAGTCAAGATTTAAGCCAACATCAGTAGGTTTTGCTGTAAATGATTTTCTAGTTGAAAACTTTTCTACAGTTGATGATATTCCTTTTACTGCTGCAATGGAAGATCAGCTTGATCAAATTGCAAATGGGGAGAAAAAATGGGTTCCTGTAATTAAAGACTTCTATGATCCTTTTGAAAAAACACTGGAAAACGTAAAGGATGCTAAAAGGGTAAAGATAGAGGTTGAGCAAACTAATGAGCTTTGCCCAGAATGTAAGAAGGGAAACTTAGTTGTAAGAACAGGAAGATTTGGAAAATTTTTATCATGTTCTACATTTCCAGATTGTAAATTTACTAAACCATTAGTTCAAGAAACCAATTTATTCTGTCCAAAAGATGGGGGAAAGATTGTAATCAAAAAGACAAAGAGAGGTCGACGCTTCTATGGTTGCGGTAATTACCCAAAATGTGATTTTGCCGCTTGGAAACTAGAGGATATTAAAGGAGCAAAACCAGAAGAATCAAAACCTGCTACTCTGTAGGACATGCTGCAAATTCGCATTTAGGTCCGGTTCTCCCTACATAACTTCCGTCAGGACATTGTTTTGCTTCCTGTGTGCAAAATATTTTCCTATCCGTACTTTCTGTTTGAGAGGGCGTAACAGATGGAGGACACATATCGGCAGTTTCGGGCATCATGCATCTTGGGATTGAATCAAAGCATGAAGGCCTAGGCGTGCAGGAGACAGAAGTATCTTTAAACTCTAAGGTAGATAGTATTTTTATAATTATCTTACTATTTTGATCTGCGGGTTTATATGAAGTAGCCCATGCTCCTGTTAGTGATTCATCATCTTTGGCGGAATTGGAAATTTGTGACCAGAATTCATTTCCGTTTTCATCAATCCCATTGCAGATTTTAAGAGTTTTGTTTTTTATTTTAAGCTGTTTTTGGTCTTTTTCATCGCAGCCTCCGCCAAATCCCATCGGTCCCCATTGGACAGTAACTTCACCCTCATCTCCTTTAAATATTGTGGTATTTATTTCATTTGGATCATCCACTTCACGATTGCTTAGCCAGTGTTTTTCTTCAATAGTCCAGTAAACAGGGTAGCTGATATTAAATGTTTTTCCTTCGTAAGTCTTCATAGCTATTACCGGATCTGCTGGGGGAA
>CAYYJP010000002.1:0-37550 GCA_964472285.1 uncultured Gammaproteobacteria bacterium
AAGAAAGTTCCACTTCATGGAGATGGAAAAAATATCAGAGACTGGTTGTATGTAGAAGATCATGTAAGAGCAATTGAACTTATTTTAGAAAAAGGAAAAATTGGAGAAACATATTTGGTTGGTGGAATGAATAAAGGTATTTCAAATCTAGAGGTAGTTAAAAGGATATTAAAGATAATGGGAAAGTCACAGGATTATATTCATTTTGTAAAAGATAGGGCTGGAAATGACAGGAAATATGATGTTGACTGGACAAAAATAAATAAAGAGCTTGGATGGAAACCATTGCACGATTTTGATCAGTGGCTTAAAGAAACAATTGATTGGTATATTGAAAATAGAAGTTGGTGGGCAAAGATAAAAGCAGAAGATTATAAAGAAATTCTTCATAATAATTTGGGAGGAAATATTGACCAATTGTGAAAATTTTAGGAACTGGATTAAATGGTTTAATTGGCTCAAGGATTACAGAGCTTCTAGATAATAAGTATGAGTTTGAAAATATAAGTAGATCTACAGGTGTCGATATCGTAAACTACGAATCTGTTTTAAATGCAATTTCTTCTTCAGACTCAAAGATTGTACTTCATACAGCAGCCCATACCGATGTAAAAGTGGCGGAAAAAGAAAAAGATCTTAGAGAGGAAAGCCAGTGTTGGAAAATAAATGTAGTTGGTACTCAAAACGTTGCAAAAGCTTGTAGTGAAACTGGAAAAAAATTAATTCATGTTTCAACTGACATGGTAATTGGTGGAGATAATATGCCAGAGAACGGATTTGGGGAAGACGCCCAATATAACCCCCTAAGCTTTTATGCTATTACAAAAGCCCAGGCAGAAAAAGTAGTACAAAACCTTTCAACGCCTTGGTTAATTATGAGAACAGCCTATCCCTATAGAGCTTCATTTGTAAAACCAGATTTTGTAAGATTTTTTAAAGAATGGCTTTTTAGCGGTAAGAAAATTTCAGTATTAGAAGATAGAATTATTTCTCCAACCTTTATTGATGATTTAGCAAAAGCCCTAGATGCTTTAATTGAAAAAGATGCATCAGGAATTTACAATACAGTTGGTAGTCAAATACTTAGTGTTTACGATGCAGTAATATTAGTTGCAAAGGCATTCAATCTTGATACTAATTTAGTAAGCAAAACAACAAGAAAACAGTTTTTAGTAGGTCGTCCACCTGAGCCCTTTTCATCAGCTTTAAACAATGATAAAATTAGGGAGCTTGGTGTAGAGATGAATACATTAACGCAAGGTTTAGAAATTATTAAAACACAAATATGACAATAACTTTTATTGGACACGGATACGTAGGATTAGTTACTGCAGCAGTTTTTGCAGATTTAGGAAATACAGTTTGGGTTATTGGACATACTGAGGAAAAAATTAAAAATCTCCAAAAGGGAATAATCCCTATCTATGAACCAGGTCTTGCTGAGGTGGTAAAAAGAAATGTAGCCGCAGGAAGACTGTTGTTTACTCTAGATTATGACAAAGCAATTCCAGATTCAAAAGTAATATTTATTGCAGTTGGAACTCCACCTAAAGAAAATGGAGAAGCAGATCTTTCTGTTGTTTTCCAAGTAGCACAAAATATTGGAAAACATCTAGATGGTTATAGTGTAGTGGTAACTAAAAGTACGGTTCCTGTAGGAACTAATAAGAAAACAAGAGAGATTATTGAAAAAGTAAAGAAAGAAAGAGCCGAATTTGATCTTGCATCTGTTCCTGAATTCTTAAGAGAAGGACAAGCAATTTCAGATACCCTACATCCAGATAGAATAGTAATAGGAACAGATAGCCAAAAAGCTCAAGATCTTCTTATAGAACTTCATGAGCCAATTGATGGAAACTATGTTTTATCAAATATTGAAACTGCTGAAATGATTAAGTACGCTGCTAATGCATTCCTTGCTACAAAAATTTCTTTTTCAAACGCAATTGCTAAGCTTAGTGAATTATCAAATGCAGACGGGTTAAAGGTGTTAGAGGGAATTGGTCTTGATAAGAGAATTGGAAATCAGTTTCTTGCTCCTGGGGCAGGTTATGGTGGAAGTTGTTTTCCAAAAGATGTTAAAGCATTAATAGCAATAGCAAGCTCTTATGGGTATGATTTTTCTCTTCTTAAAGATGTAGATAAGGTAAATAAAGATGCAATAGATGATGTTGTAAAAAAAGCAAAGAAACTTTTAGGAGAAAAAATAAATGGGGCAACAATTGCAATACTTGGTTTATCTTTTAAGCCAAATACGGATGATATGAGAGATGCTCCTTCAATATCTATTATTAATGATTTGAAAAAAATGGGTGCAAAAATCAAAGCGTATGATCCAGTTTCAATGGAAAATGCTAAGAGGATTTTTTCAGGAGTTGAACTTTGTGAAGATTCATATTCAGCTGCAAAAGATGCAGATTTACTAATAGTTGTAACAGAATGGAATGAATTTAAGCAATTGGATTTATCAAAAATAAAAAATGTCATGAAAAATCCAGTAATTTTAGATGCAAGAAATATCTACAACCCCTTGGAAGTTAAAAGGTTAGATTTTACCTATCAAGGTGTAGGAAGATAATGAATAAAAAAATTCTTATTACAGGTATTTCAGGATTTGCAGGAAATTATCTTGCTCGCTTACTTCTTGAGCAAGAAGGCGTTATATTAGCTGGCACATATCATAATCAAATAGGTGCAGCACTTTCAGATATTGCCCCCAATCTAGAACTTTATCAGCTTGATTTAATGGACTATGAAAAAGTAGTAGAGGTAATAGAAAAGTCTAAGCCTGACGAAATTTATCATCTTGCAGCTCTTGCTTCTGCTGCCAAAAGCTTTGAAAACCCCTCATTAGTAGTAACAAATAATATAACTTCTCAATTAAATCTTTTTGAAGCAGTAAGAAAAACTAAATTAAATCCTAAGATAATGATTATTTCATCTGCAGAGGTTTATGGAATTGTTAGTCCAAGTGATCTTCCAGTAGACGAAGAAACACCGCTTAGACCAGCAAGTCCTTATGCTATATCCAAAATAGCACAGGATTACATGGGTCTTCAATATAATATTTCATACAATCTAAATATTATTAGAGTAAGACCTTTTAATCATATTGGTCCTGGACAAACAGACCAATTTGCAACTAGCTCTTTTGCTAAAAAAATAGCTGAAATTGAAAGCGGGAAAAGAGAACCTATACTTACTGTTGGAAATCTAGACGCTAAAAGAGACTTTACAGATGTTAAAGATATGGTTAAAGCATATGTATTACTAATGGAAAAGGGAACAGCAGGTGAGGTTTACAATATTGGCTCAGGTAAATCTTATAAAATGTCTGAAGTTTTAGATATTCTTCTTTCTTTTAGTAATGCAAAAATTAAGGTTGAAGTTGATCCTAATCTTCTTCGTCCAAGTGATAATCCAGAGCTTTTATGTGATAGCACTAAAGTTAAAAACTTAACAAATTGGGCACCTGAAATAAAATTAGAAAAAACTTTAGAAGAAATACTTGAATTTTGGAGAAAAAACGTTTAGTGAATTTTAAAACGTTCTAAATCTGCGTCTACCATTATTTTCATAAGCTCCTCAAATGATGTTTTTGGTTCCCATCCTAGATCTTTTTTAGCAAGAGAATAATCGCCTTTTAATTCTTTAATTTCAGTTGGTCTAAGTAGTTTTTCATTTGAAATAACATGATCTTCCCAATTTAATCCAACATGTGCAAATGCAATTTTACATGCGTCTTTTACAGAATAGGTTGTGTTAGTTCCTATAACGTAGTCTTTAGGTTTTTCATTTTGTAGCATAAGCCACATTGCTTCTACATAATCTTTTGCATATCCCCAGTCTCTTTTTGCGTCTAAGTTTCCAAGATGTAGTTTTCCAGCTTCATCAACCAATGGCTCACCAAGTTCATTTAATGGAGGATTTTTAACACCATTTTTAATGCAAGCTGCTGCTGCTGTAATTTTTCTTGTTACAAAATGTAGACTTCTTCTTGGGCTTTCATGGTTAAATAGAATACCTCCGCAAGCAAACATGCCGTAAGATTCCCTGTAGCATCTTGTCATCATATAGGCATAAGCTTTTGCTATTCCGTAGGGATTATTTGCATCGCAAAGAGTTTCCTCTGTTGCACTATCAGCTGCAATATTCCCATAAATTTCCCTACTTGTTGCTTGATAGAATCTAGCATCTGGAGCAAAATGTCTTACTGCTTCCATAGCCCTAACTGGTCCAAGAGCAGTTACCTCACCTGTGTAGAAAGGATGGGTCCAGCTGTCTGCAGGAATACTTTGAGCGGCAATGTTATAGACTTCATCAGGTTTACTTTTTCTAACTACACTTGCAATACTTTCCATATCAATAAGGTCTGCAGCTTCAATTTTTATCTTTCCATATAAGTGGGTAATATTTTCTTGATAAAAGTTTGTAGTATGTCTAATAGTTCCTGTAACCTCGTAGCCCTTATCTAATAAAAGCTCAGCAAGGTATGAACCATCTTGAGAAGAAACCCCGATAATAAGTGCCTTTTTAGCCATAGATAATCTAGATATAACTTTATCAAAAACTCATACTTTTCACAATAGCAATTTTAAGCTACAATTAAATATGGTTAATATGGATACATGTTTGGTTGCCGGAGGCGCTGGATTTATAGGAACACATCTTTGCAAAAGACTTCTTGAAAAAAATTTAAAAGTCATCTGTGTGGATAATTTTATCAGTAGCTCAAGAGAGAATATTGATAAGTTAAGTAAAAACCCAAATTTTTCGTTTATAGAGCATGATGTAATAAAGCCATTACCAGAAGATTTAAAGGTAGACTACGTATTTCATCTTGCTTCACCTGCTTCTCCAAATCACCACAGTAAAATTAGTTATCATGCACTTCCTTTAGAAACAATGCTTGTTAATACAACAGGAACATTTGAACTACTTAAATTTACCCAAAAAAATAATGCTAAGTTTTTGTTTACTTCAACATCTGAAATATATGGAGATCCTCTGGAGCATCCTCAAAATGAAGAATATAGAGGAAACGTATCAACACTAGGCCCACGCTCTGTATATGATGAGTCAAAAAGATTTGGGGAAACAATTACGGCTTATTTTGTAAGAAGTCATGATGTTGACGCAAGGATTGCAAGAATTTTTAATACATACGGTCCTTTGATGATGAAAGAAGATAGAAGAATGATAGTTGATTTTATAAATCAGGCAATAGAGGGTAAGCCAATAACTGTTTTTGGTGATGGAAATCAAACTAGATCTCTTTGCTTTGTAGAAGATTTAGTTGAAGGTTTAATTTTATTAATGTTTCATCCTGATACAAAAGGAGAGGTAGTAAATTTAGGATCTGAAGATGAACACAGTGTTTTAGAATATGCAAATCTTATTAAAAAATTAACAAATTCAGATTCAGAAATAACTCTTTCTGAAAGCTTACCAGTTGATGATCCGCATAAAAGAAAACCTGATATTGCAAAAGCAAAGAGGTTATTAGATTGGTCGCCAAAAGTAAATTTGGAAGACGGAGTTTTGCAAACAATAGAATATTTCAAGAGTTTATGATTTAATTAAGTATACGATGAATGTAGTTATAGTTATTCCCACATATAATGAAGAAGGTAATATTGAGCGGTTAATTGATATTCTAGAAAAAGAAGTTTTCCCCACGATTCAAAACCACAAGATGTCTATTTTGGTTGCTGATGATAGTTCTCCTGATAAAACAGAGAAAATAGTAAGGGAATACATGCAAAAATATGACAATATTGATATTTCTATTGGAAAAAAAGAGGGTCTTGGCGCAGCCTATCTTAGGGGAATGAATGTAGCAGTTGAAAAAATGAACGCAGAGATCATGTTTGAAATGGATGCGGATTTATTCCATGACCCATTTAAAATTCCAGAATTTTTAAAAAAGGTTGAGCAGGGTTTTGATTTTGTAGTGGGTACGAGATATAGTCAGGGGGGCTCAATTCCAAAAGACTGGGGAATGCACAGAAAAATAATGTCTGTATACGGAAACATGTTTATCCGTTTACTATTTGGTAGAAAAGAAATTCATGATTGGACTGGCGGATATAGAGCAGTAAAAAAAGAAGTTTTCCTAAGAGAAAAGTCTAAGCTCGATAAGTTTACTGGATATACATTTCAGGTTGGATTTTTATATAACGCAGTTATGGATGGCTATAAAGTTGCAGAAGTTCCATTTGCTGCAAAAGATAGAACTAAAGGAAAGTCAAAAATACCAGGTATTGAAACAATCATAAAAACTCTTGTTTTTGTTATTACTGTAAGACTTGTTCACGGTTCATTTGGCAAGTTTTTAATTGTAGGGGGTATTGGTTTTTTCTTACAACTTATTGTTTATAGACTATTAATTAATTCTACTCTTCCTCTTGGAGTATCCAATCAATTGTCGGCTCAGCTTGCAATTTTTTCAAACTATAATTTAAACAATCTCTGGACTTTTAAGAAAGAAAAATCAGGAAATTCCTCATCTTATCTTAAAAAAATGGCAGCTTTTTTTGTAACTTCAAATACAGGAGTATTTTTCATTCAGTCTGGTCTTATTCAGCTTGGAGAAATATTGTTTGGCAGAGAATTCCCGTTGCCATATGTCTATTTTGTTTTAGCAACAGGAGTACTGCTTATTTATAATTTTACAATGTATAGATTTGTAATCTGGCGCAAAAAACCTCATTAATGAATAGACTTAAATCATTTTTCAAATCTTTAAAAACTTTAGACGGTCTTAGTCTAATTGGTATTCTATTGCTTGCTGCTTTTTTTAGGTTATATAAAATTGCTGATTACATGACTTTTTTAGGAGATGAAGGAAGAGATGTTTTAAAAGTTTATGAAATTTTACACGGGCAATTTACACTTTTAGGTCCAACATCATCAGTAGGAGGTTTTTTTCTTGGTTCCATATACTACTATCTTATGGCCCCTTTTTTATTCTTGTTTAACTACGATCCAGTTGGTCCTGCAGTTATGGTAGCGCTTTTTGGAATTGCTACGGTTTTTTTACTTTATAAAGTATCAGATAGGTTTTTTGGAAAAAGAGTTGCACTATTTGCAAGCTTAATCTATGCAATTTCTCCCTTGATAGTTTCTTATTCAAGATCTTCTTGGAATCCAAATCCTCTTCCTTTTTTCTCGCTTCTTACTCTCGTTATAGTCTTAGAAGCTCTTAGAAAAAACAATCTTAAACTCTTTTTTGCATCAGGAATATTATTTGGAATTTCAATGCAACTGCATTACTTAGCACTTTTCTTAGGAGTAGTAATATTTTTCTACATTTTATTCACAACTCTATTTAAATCATTTAATAAAGAAACAATTATTAATTTAGTAAAAAGGTATCTCACGTTTTTCGTAGGATTTTTAATTGGTTGGTCTCCATTTCTTGTCTTTGAGTTAAGGCATAATTTCTTAAATTTTAGAAACATTTTTGAATTCGTTTTACATTCAGGGAATACAGGAACCAATGAAAGTTTTCTTAAAGTAATTGGAGATGTGTTTTTCAGATTATTCGGAAGGGGAATGTTTGCCTATCCTGCTCCAGAACAACTTAATTGGTTTAGTCCTTTGATAATAAATACTTGGACAATCTTAATATTAGTAGTGGCAGTTTTGTCTACAGTATTACTTATTTTTAATTTTTATAAATCATTAAAAGAAAAAGACACAAAATTTTATATTTATTCACTTCTAATTTTCTGGCTTTTTGTTTCAATTTTACTTTTTGGATTTTATAAAAAACAAATTTATGATTATTACTTTGCTTTCATGTTTCCCCTTCCATTTATTTTGGTTTCCTTACTGTTTAATTTTATTTGGGAGAATAAAAAATATTTAAAAAACTTTTCCAAATGGGTCGCATTAATAATTTTCGTAGTTATCTTTCTAATTAATTTACAAGGGTTTCCTTTTAGATATCCTCCAAATAGACAGTTAAATCAAATGAGAACAATAGCTGATTTTATAATGACAAAAACAAATGCAAAACCTTTCAATTTTGCCATAATTACGGGAGGAAATAGCGACCATGCTTATAGATATTTCTTTACTGTTTGGAATAATCCTTCTGTAACAATTCAATATGAGGGGGTTGATCCGGAAAGAGAATCTGTTACAGATCAGCTTTTTGTTGTTTGTGAAAGTATTCCATGCGAGCCAGTTGGTAATTCACTCTGGGAAATAGCAGGTTTTGGAAGAGCAGAGATTGAAGACAGTTGGGATGTATCTGTATCTAAGGTGTATAAGTTAGTACACTATGAAGAAAAATAAAAAGATAAGAGATGGTTTAAGAACAAAGTCTTGTCCTTTATGTCAAGCGCAAATGGGGGATATGCCAGGTAGTAGAGATGCATATTGCCCATATTGCGGATATAAAGATCCTTGTTGTGAATAGCTTATTTTAATTATTCAATGAAAAAAGGTTTTTACGAAAACTTTACTAAACAAGAATTGATTCTTCGTGATCATTTAGCGATTGATAGAACTGTTTTGGCTAATGAATCTACATTTCTTGCATACATTCGTACCTCTCTTGCAGTAACCGCAGCTGGTGCTACTTTAATTCATTTCTTCACAGAATTTTATATTCAATTTATAGGTTTAGCTCTGATAGTTTTGGGAGTATTTATTCTTTCTTGGGGATATAGAAGATTTAAAAAAATGGAACAAGAGATTAAAAGAATAAAAAGACAATAAATCTTTTTCTTTACAAAAAACCCCTTCCAAATTGGCGAGGGGTTTTTTATTATCTCTTTAAGACGAGAAATCTATGCAGCTCCGATCTTGTACATTCCTGTACCACAGACTGGACACTTTCCTTTAAGAGCTGGTTTACCATTTTTCATAGTTACCTTCTCTGCGTTAGGATCGTCTCTTTTTTCTCTACATTTAACACAATACATTGTTGCCATAGGTTAGTCACCTCCTTTCAAATTAATAAGATATTCCTGGAATCTTAATCAAGTGTATTTTTAATGAGATGAATAATAAAATTTGGATTGCAATAATTGATGCGCTAAGAACAAAGGTTTTCGTTAAGTCTTTAGCAAGATAAGGATAGCTCGAATAGGTTGTCACAACAGGCTTTTTTGTTTCAATTTTGGTAAAGGCGGGTTTTGTCTCAAGGGTATTGAGTATTTCTTGATGTGTAAAATTATGGCGTAAATCTGCAAGTTTCTTCTGTTCTCTTGTTTTTCTCTTTTTAGCCATGTATAGAGGCTAGATTACACTATTGACATCATGGCTGTCAAGAGGCTAATATAAGTAAATATTATGCCAACAAATTTCCTCTTTTTGTCTATCGCTGTTATTTTCGTTTGGCTTGTTACTTTATCCTTTTTCTTTGCAAGAATTTTATCCCACTATAATAGGATTACTAAAGGAGTAAGTAATAAAAGTCTTAAGACAGTCTTGGAAGAACTGTTACAAGAAACAGAGATAAATAAAAAGGATATTGACTATTTAAAGCAGTATTCATTAAAATTGGAAAAGGATGGTTTTTTACACATCCAAAAAATTGGTCTTTTAAGGTTTAATCCTTTTAAAGATACAGGAGGAGATCAGAGCTTTATTCTTTCTTTAGTAGATAATCATAACACTGGAGTAATAATCTCAGCCCTCTATTCAAGATCCGGCACAAGATGGTATGCTAAAAGAGTCAAAGATGGAAAAGGAGTAGAAGTCGATTTATCCGAGGAAGAGAAAAAGGCTTTAAGTGAGTCACAAACTGCCAAATGAAAATAAAAAAGAATACATTACTATTTATACTTAGCGCATTAGCCTTATATTTTCTTTCCGCTGGAGGTTCATATTTAATATTCTCGCAAACAATTGCAAAAAATCTTATGACCACACCTGTTCCTGCTCCAGTTGTTGGATCAAATGGACAAGTTGCATTTGATCAAACACTTCCAAAAACACAAGAATGTCCTCTAAATGGAGTTAAGTATTCAAAACAACAAGAGGCATGGTGGCAAAAACATAGGCCACTTGGGGTTATGATAGAAAATCATGAAGAATCAAGGCCTCAATCAGGATTATCTGGTGCAGATGTTATTTATGAAGCAGTAGCAGAGGGTGGTATTACTAGATTTTTGTCCATTTTCTATTGTCAGGATGCAGGACAACTTGGTCCAGTAAGGTCTGCAAGAACTTATTATGTTGATTTTGCATCTGAGTATGGAGATTCACCTTTATATGCTCACGTTGGAGGGGCAAACCAACCAGGACCAGCAGATGCGCTGTCTCAACTAGATGACTACGGCTGGACGGGTTACAATGACTTAAATCAGTTCTCTATAGGGTTTCCTACCTTTTGGAGAGATTATGATAGATTAGGTAAAACTGTTGCCACAGAACATACAATGTATTCTTCAGTAAGTAAGCTTTTAACTTATGCTGCAAACAGTAGAAAGTTAACAGACGTAAACGAGGAAGGAGATGCTTGGGATGAAAAATTTGTTCAATATAAATTTAGGGATGATGCTCCAGCTTCTGAAAGAGGATCAAGTCAATCTATCCACTTAGCGTTCTGGGATAACCCACAATATGCAGTAGATTGGGCTTATGATACAAAGACAAATGAATACAAAAGAAGTAACGGTGGAAAACCTCACACAGATTTAAATAATAAAAAACAACTTAGTGCAAAAAATGTAGTCATTTTGCTTATGAAAGAATCAAATGCAAATGATGGATATGAAAATAATGTTCATCTTTTGTACCAGACTAAAGGAAGCGGAAAAGCAGTTGTCTTAATGAATGGTAAAAGAGTTGATGCTAATTGGAAAAAAGCAAATAGGACTGCAAGAACAATTATTACAGATAGTAAAGGAAAAGAGATTGAATTTAATAGAGGGCTTATTTGGTTTGAAATTTTTGCAACAGATGGTGAGTTTAGTGTAAAGTAAAGAACAAAATATATTTACAATCCCCACTCTTTGTTGTATAGTATCCTCAAGGCTGCCTAACTAAAAAGAACAAGTTATGTTTTCAGATTTAATTACATCAAAATCTCGGGTAAAACTTTTGAACGTTTTCTTAGCAAACTCTAGCGATATGTTCCACGTAAGAGAATTAGTCAGAAGAACACATGATGAAATAAATGCAGTCAGAAGAGAACTATCCTTTTTAGAAAAAAAAGGAATTCTAAATAGAGAGCCAAGAGCAAACAGAGTTTATTATTCCCTTTCTAAAAGTTATCCATTCTACTATGATCTTCTTAAAATAGGTTCTAAAAATATTGGTCTTGGTGAACAAATCTTAAAAAATAAAGTAAAACTTGGTAAGATAAAGTATGCTATGTTTTCGGGAAGGTTTTTAAGAAAGATAAAAGACCAACCCGATGAAGTTGATTTATTAATAGTTGGAACTGTAGTTTTACCAGAACTTGCTTTGCTAGTTAGGGAAGAGGAAAAAAGACTTATTACAGAAATTAATTATACAGTTATGACAGACGAAGAATTTGATTTTAGAAAGAAAAAAAGAGATCCATTTATACTATCAATCCTTTCAGGTTCAAGAGTGATGCTTATCGGTGACGAAGAGAGCATGTTGTAAATGAGAAACAATCCTCGCTACTTAGTGTGGCTAATTATTGGTTTTACAATTTTGGCGGTTTTTATTAACTTGCCTAAAATTGGTAATTTTGATCCCAATATTATTTTTCAAAAACTAAACATTCCTCAGGAATTAACTTTTAGAAAAGGCTTGGATTTGGAAGGTGGAACAAGCCTTATTTTACAAGCTGATATGTCTGACTTATCAGAAACACAAAAAACTTCGGCTTTAGAAAGTGCAAAAGTTGTTATTGATAGAAGAGTAAACTTATTTGGAGTATCAGAACCAATTGTTCAAACATCTGTTACAGGAAATGACTACAGAATTATCGTTGAGCTTCCTGGGCTTACGGATACAAACAAGGTTAAAGAGTTGATTGGTACAACAGCTCAGCTTACATTTTGGGAACAAGATGCAAGTTCATCTGCAAAGACAGCAAGTTCATCTGCAGAGCTAGGATTTAAACAAACAGATTTAACAGGAGCAGATATTAAGCAAACTACTGTTTCTTTTGATTCAAATACAGGAAAACCTCAGGTTCAACTTCAATTTACATCAGAAGGAACTAAGAAGTTTGCTGATATTACAAAAAGAAACGTTGGTAAGCCAGTCGCAATTGTTTTAGATAATCAACTAATAGAACAACCAACAGTCCAGCAGGCAATATTAACAGGAGATGCAGTAATAACTGGAAATTTCACTATTGAAACAGCAAATCAACTAAGTACTCAGTTAAACGCAGGAGCACTTCCGGTTCCACTTAAAATCTTATCAAGTAGCGTTATTGAGCCAACTTTGGGAACAGCATCTTTGGAAAAGAGTCTTTTTGCTGGAATTATAGGTTTTATCATAATTGTAGTTTTTATGTGTGTTTTGTATGGAAAGCTTGGTCTTATTGCAAGTCTTGCCCTTATCTTATATACGCTTTTTAACCTTGCTATTTTTAAGTTAAGTTCTATTACTCCATATGGAATAACTTTAACCCTTTCAGGAATAGCAGGGTTTATTCTTTCAATTGGAATGGCTGTTGATGCAAACATTTTAATTTTTGAAAGAATGAAAGAGGAATTAAGAGATGGTAAATCAATTCATACTGCAATTGAACTTGGTTTTTCCAGAGCTTGGACATCAATCAGGGATTCAAATATCTCAACTCTTATAACCAGTTTTGTTTTATACTCTTTTGGTACAGGCATAGTTAAAGGTTTTGCCCTAGTTTTGGCAATTGGAGTTTTAGTCTCAATGTTTTCAGCAATTGTTGTTACAAGAACATTTTTAAGATTAGTTTATAAATAAGTATGAATATAATCGGTAAAAAATATTGGTATTTTATAATTTCAACAATAGTTATAATTCCTGGAATTATTTCCTTATTCCTATTTGGATTAAATATGTCAATCGAGTTTACTGGAGGAAGTAGACTTACTTTAACATTTGAAAAAAATGTTACCGATCAACAAATTAAAGGAATAAAAGATGTCTTTAATGAAAAGAAAATAAAAATATCAACCGTAGAAAGATCTCAAAAGGATGTTTTTATAAGAACGAGTCCAATAACAGAAGAGGAAGATACGTTTCTTATTGAAGATCTTAAGATAAGAGTAGGAGAGTTTAAGCAATCACAATATGAAACAGTTGGTCCAACAATAGGAGGAGAGACTACTTTAAATGCACTAAAAGCCTTAGGTATTTCATCTCTATTAATTGTTTTATATATTACTTGGTCATTTAGAAAAGTACCAAAACCAACGAGTAGTTTTAGGTTTGGAATTGCAGCAATCATTGCCTTAATTCATGATGCCCTACTTTTACTTGGTGTATTTTCACTTTTAGGACACTTTTTAGGAGTTGAGATAGATAGCTTATTTGTAACAGCAGTTCTTACCGTAATTGGTTTTTCAGTTCATGACACAATTGTTGTATTTGATAGGATTAGAGAAAATCTTAAAAGAGTTGGAGGCGCTGATTTTGAGCAAACAGTCAATGACTCAATACTACAAACACTAGATAGATCTTTTAATACATCCTTAACTGTAGTTTTGGTTTTAGTATCGCTTCTTTTATTTGGAGGAGAAAGTATTAGATGGTTTGTTGTAGCACTTCTTATTGGAGTAATTTCAGGAACATATTCTTCAATATTTAACGCAGCTCCAATATTAGTTGTTTGGCAAGAGTTAGTAGATAGAGGAACTAAGAAGTAAGTGCTTGTTTTACTAAGTTACTAACTAAGCTTGCGTCTGCTTTTCCTTTTACTTTTGGCATTAATGTTCCCATAACTTTTCCCATATCTTGGATTGTTGTAGCACCTGTTTGGGAAACAGCTTCTTCTACTAGTTTTTTCACTTCTTCTTCACCCATTTGTTCAGGCATATAGGTTAGTAATATATCGAGTTCTTGTTGTTCTTTTTGGGAAAGTTCTGGGCGATTTGCCTTGTTATATTCTTGTATTGAATCTCTTCTTTGTTTTACCTGTGATCCAATTGCTGAGAGAACATCTTCTTCTGTAGCGCTATATCCAGCTCCTCCCTTTTGGATTTCATAATAATTGATTGCTGAGATAAGCATTCTTAAAACAGAAGTTTTAAGTTCATTCTTAGCTAACATTGATTGTTTTAGTTCTTCTTGTAAATTAGCTTTAGTCATATTTGGATTATAGCATATGTTAATTATCAATAATAAATCCTTTAACTTGATGGTCCCACATGTTTCTAAAGATTCCATTTGGAATTTTTAATAAATCTTCAGGAACGCCATCTTCAACAATTTTTCCATCTTTAATTATTACAATTCTATCCATCTTTTTAAGCGTTGATAATCTGTGGGCTATGGCAATAACTGTTTTATCTTTCATTAAGCTTTCTAATGAATCCTGAATTGCGCTTTCACTTTCACTGTCTAAACTACTAGTTGCTTCATCAAGAATTAAAATAGGTGAGTTTTTAACAAAAGCTCTTGCGATTGCAATTCTTTGACGTTGTCCTCCAGATAATTTTACCCCTCTTTCCCCAACTGTTGTTTCGTATCCTTCAGGAAGATTTTTTATAAAACTATCCGCCTGAGCTAATTTTGCCGCATGATATACATCCTCATTTGTCGCGTCTGGATTACTATATTTTATATTTTCAAGAATAGTTCTATGGAATAGGCTGGTATCTTGTGGAACAAAGGCGATTGCACGACGTAAGCTTTCTAGTTTTACATCTGTAATACTAGTTCCATCAATTCTTATTTCGCCTTTTTGGACATCAAAGTGTCTAAGCAAAAGTGATACTAATGTTGTTTTTCCAGCCCCACTTCTTCCAATAAAACCAATTTTTTGTCCAGCTGGAATAGTAACGGAAAAATTATTAAATACTTTTGTATTTTCATAATTAAAATCAATAGAGTCGATTGTTATAGCTCCTTTAGGAAAAACAAAATCTATTGCTTTAGGATTATCGACAATTAAATGTTCGCTTAATATTTCTTCTAAGCCTTCCCTTGCTTCTCCAAAATATTTTGTTGTTGTTTTTATCTCCATTCCTATGAAAAGCAGTTGTGCGGTAAGTTCGCCCACAATTGCTACAACCATGACAACAGCGCCAATAGTGATTAATTTATTTTGGAATAAATATATAGCTGTTCCAATCATGAGTGAAGTAAAAATAAAGATTAAAATATTGTTGGTCAAAAGCATCCACTCGCTTAATTGCCATTCCGAAAGACCTTTGTTTTTTTGTTTTAAAATAAATTTATTTATATATTCTCTTTCTCTATTTAGAAAAGCATTTTCATGAACCAAAGAGATATTAGATAGAGAATCGACAATTCTACCTTTTAGAGTAGAAAGAGATTTAGCAAATTCGTATGACTTAGGCTGAATCTTTCTTGCAAATAGAAAATTTGTACTTAAAAAAACAGTTGACCAGATTAGGATGATTATTCCTAAGATCGGACTACTTGTCCAAGCAAAAATTACGTACCAAAAGAGACCAACTACTAAGGGAATAAAATGCCAGAGTATATTTTCAAATACGCTTTCTGTTCCATCAACAGCATTACTAATTTTATTTGCTAAAGCACCTGCAAAGCGATTATTAAAGTAATCTTTACTATGAAGACTAATGTATCCATATAAAGCTTGGTATGCGGTTAATCTAAAGTTCATAAACCATCTCATTCCAGTAAATCCACTCATTCTCCATGACATGCCTGAACAAAGATCAAGTAATGGATAGGCAATAGTCCAAAACCAAATTAATTGAAAATTTAAATCTTGGCTGGCAATAGAATCTGTAAGATTTCTAAGCAAAACAACACTAAATCTATTTAATGCGGTTGCTACTAACACAAAAAACAATGCGACAATAACCCATTTTAAATGGGGTAATGATGCAAAAATACCAAACGAAAATGGTTTTTTAGGAATCTTCTTAAACATATTTTTTAACAGATTAGGCAAGATCCTTTATGCGGTCGAGGAGATATTCTTTTTTATTTTTTGATAAATCTTCATCTACCTCTTCAAATAATTTCTGTAATATGTCCCCGATTTTGGGACCTGGTTTTATCTGTAGTAATTTCATTATATCATTTCCGTTTATTTTTAAATCATTTATTGAAAAAGGAGCAGGTTTAAGCTGGCCTTCAACTTTTTCTTTAAATAGTTTTAGTCTCCAGCTTTCTGCAGTTTGAGTTCCTCCGCCAAGTCTATCTCCAACTCTTAAGTCCATCATATCTTTTACATTTTCTACTCCAATTCTTCTAATAAATCTCCTAACTCCAGCATCTGTTAAGTTTTCATTAACGCTAAACATATGCCAGCGGATTAGTGTTACGACTTTTTCTTTATCTTTTTTAGAAAACTTGAGTCTTTCGCAAATCTCATATGCAATTTGCGCACCGACAACTTCGTGATTGTGGAAAATTACTAAACCTTCTTTATCTTTAGACAATGATTTTGGTTTTCCAATATCATGGATTAGTGTTGCAAATTTAACAATTTTGTCTTTAGAAGGACAGTATTTCAAAGAAAGAACGTTATGGGTAAAAACATCTTCTGTGTGATGCCTGCCAGGTCTTTTTTGAGAAACATCAACTCCATCTAAAAGTTCAGGGAGTATATATTTCAAAAGCCCACTTTTATACAAAAGCATAATGCCATCATATGCATTTTCATTTTTTAGAATTCTGAGTAGTTCTGCCTGTACTCTTTCTTTTGAAATGTGTTCTAAAAGCAAAGCATCTTCTATAATCTTTTCCCAAGTATTTTTTTCTATTTTAAATTCAAGTTCAGTTGCTATTCTTATTGCTCTAAGAAGTCTTAGAGCATCTTCTTTAAATCTTTGATTTGGATCTCCTACTGCTTTTAATACTTTTTTCTTTAAATCTTTTTCTCCAAAGTAAGGATCAATCATCTCAAAAGAGTTTGATTTACCAACTAATCTTAAGGCAATAGCATTAATTGTAAAATCTCTTCTGGCTAGATCTTCTTCAATTGTTTTACCCCATGCAACACGATCTGGTTTATGAGTTGGATTGGTGCTTTTTTCAGTTCTAAAGGTTGTTACTTCTGCGACCTTTTTCTCCTCACCAATTTTGTAGGGAATACCAACTGTTCCAAAGTCATTATCATAAAATCCATTTGGGAAAATTTTTAATATTTCCTCTGGTGTAGCATTTGTAGTTAAATCCCAGTCTTTAACATCTCTTTTTAAAAGTAAGTTTCTAACACTTCCCCCTACAAAAAAAACTTCAAAGCTAGAAGCTTCTATTTTTTTGTATATAACTAAAACTTCTTCTGGAATCATTTTTGCCTTCTTGGTATAGTATAGCAAAGTAGAAAGATAAAAAGAATTTATGAAAAGATGGAATATATTAAAAAGAACAGATAAATTAACGCAGGAAAAACTATTAACAATTCTTTTAGAAAATAGGTCAGTTACTACAAAACTTCAGAAAGAAAAGTTTTTAACTCCAAAGCTTTCAGATGTAACAGTAGAAAGCGTAAAAATTGATAAGCTAGAGCTTAAAAAAACAGTTGAAAGAATAAAAAAAGCAATTTCAAATAAAAAACAAATTATCGTTTTTGGAGATTATGATGTAGATGGAATTTGTGGGTCTGCAATACTTTGGGAAACATTAAACGATTTGGGAGCAAATGTTTTGCCATATATACCAAGTAGATTTGAAGAAGGCTACGGCCTTTCTATTAAAGGAATAGATAATTTATTAAAGGAAAATAAAGAAGTTGATTTAATAATAACCGTTGATAACGGTATTGTCGCAAACGAAGCTGTAGATTATGCAACTTCAAAGGGAATAGATGTAATTATTACTGATCATCATGCTCCATCAGATAATAAACCAAAAGCTTTTTCTATAGTTCATACAACACTTCTTTGTGGAACAGGCGTTGCATACCTACTTTCTAAAAGCTTTAAGAAAAAAGATGAAGATAATCATCTTGAGCTCGTAGTTTTAGCAACGATTGCAGATTTGGTTCCTTTAACTAATGCTAATAGAGTATTGGTTCACTTTGGCTTAGAAGTATTAAAGAAAACAGAAAGGGTAGGACTTCTTGCCCTTTTTAATAGTGCTGGAATAGATAGAAAAGAAGTTGATGTTTATGAGATAGGACATGTTATTGCCCCAAGGCTAAATGCAATGGGAAGACTAGAAAGCGCAATGGATTCACTAAGACTAATTTGTACAAACAATAGTAAAAGGGCAGCTATCTTAGCCAAAGCTCTTTCTGATACAAATCTTCAAAGGCAGCAATTTACAACAAAAGCACTAATGCATGCAAAAGCCAAAGCTAAAGAAAAGCTTGTTAACAACCTCTTATTTATTGCAGATGAATCATATCAACAAGGAGTAATTGGTCTTGTTGCAGGTAGGTTAGTTGAAGAGTTTTATCTTCCTTCCATAGTTATTTCTAAAGGTAAGACTTTTAGTAAGGCATCTGTGAGGTCGGTTAAGGGATTTAATATTATTGAATTTTTAAGACAAGCTTCAGATTTACTCGTTGATGTTGGTGGTCACCCTATGGCTGCAGGATTTACAGTTGAAACTCAAAAATTAGACCAATTAGAAGAAAAACTCTATGAGCTTTCTGCAAAACTTCTAAAGAAAGATCACTTAGAAAGAGTATTAAATATCGATTTAGAAATACCAAGTGATTTTATTAGTTTTAAAACTTATGACTTAATATCTAAACTTAAGCCTTTTGGAATGGCAAATCCTGAACCAACCTTTATTACAAAAAATTTAAGAGTTGAAGCTTTAAAAATTATTGGAAAAGACGGAAAACATCTTAAGTTAAGTTTAAAACCAAAAGATTCTAGTTTTTGGATTGACGCAATTGCTTTTGGAATGGGTGAATTAAATGCAATTGAAATAGGCGATGAGATTGAAGTAGCTTATACACTTGATTTAAATGAGTGGAATGGAAATAAAAAATTGCAGCTTAAAGTTAAAGATATTAAAAAGAACTAATCTTATCTTCCTATATTTCTACTACTATGTCTTCCTGGGCCCATTGGTCTTCCAGCACTAAGTGATCTTCTTGCCCATGGTTGTCCTTCTGTAGTACTAACTCTTATTGCAGTATGCATTATTGGTCCAATTTCATGCTGAATTACTCCTGTTGTTTGCTTTGGTGTTCCATTACCTAGGCCATTTGGCTTTGGTGTTTGTCTTGTTTCTCCTAATGCTCTTCTATATACAAATAAAACACCATCTTTTAAGACAGTTAAGCATGCAGGGATTTTGCCTACTTCTTCAGGCTTTACTCTTCTTAAGGATTTAAAATCTCGTTGTGTAAGATCTATGCTTGTAATATCTGGTTTTTTGCCTGTTTCAAGTGGTTTCATAATTTTGCAATAAAAAACTTCCTTTTTGGAGCGCACTAAATTGGCCTCCAATACGGAAGTTACTTAATATTAAATCTGGAATAAAATAATTCAAAAATCATACTCACAATGTCAAATCGTATCATTGTTACTATAACTTGTCAAGGACACTGGTCAAGTGGTATCATTTAGAAGTTATGGAACAAAGAGTTTTAGCCTCAAATGCAAAGGAATATATAGGTAAAAACATCCTAATTCAAGGCTGGGTTAGAATCAGAAGAGATCATGGGAAGCTAATTTTCCTCGATATTAGGGATAGAAGCGGTATTATTCAAGTTGTAGTTAACCCAAAAGTATCAGAAGAAGCTTACAAAAGCGCTCAAGAATTAAAACCTGAGTATGTAGTTGGAATTGAAGGTAAGGTTAATGAGAGGCCAGGCGGAGCAGCTAATAAAGATCTTGAGAGCGGTAGCGTTGAACTTGAAGCAATAAGTATTAAGGTTATAGCTAAAGCTGAAACATTACCTTTTGATATGGGTGGGGAAGACTTAAATCTTGAATTACCAACTTTACTTGATCATAGAGCCTTAACCTTGAGACACCCTAAAATCCAGGCTATATTTAAAGTTCAGGCTGTAATTATTGATTCATTTAGAGAATATCTAAAAGGTGAGGATTTTATGGAATTTCAGGCTCCTTCAATAGCCCCAGCAGTTGCTGAAGGTGGAGCAGAAGTATTTGAAGTTAGCTACTTTGATCATAAAGCATATCTTTCCCAAAGCCCCCAGTTATATAAACAGATCGTAATGTCTTCATTTGAGCGTGTTTTTAGTGTAAATAAGATTTTTAGAGCAGAACCAAGCGTAACAACAAGACATTTAGCAGAAGTTGTGTCTTTAGACGCTGAAATGGGTTTTATCAACTCCTGGGAAGATGTTAAAGATATGGCTCAAAATGTTGTTAAATACATCTTAAAAGAGGTTGAGAAAAAATGTCAAAGAGAATTAAAACTATTTAACTCAAGTTTGCCCGTCATGATTGATAAAACTCCAACCTTTAGTCTTAGAGAAGTTCAAGAAATGATTTTTAAAAACTCTGGAAGAGATGTCAGAGGATCAAAGGACTTAAATCCTGAGGATGAAAGAGAAATCTGTGCAATTGTAAAGAAAGAAACAGACTCAGATTTTGTATTTGTTTATGGATATCCAACAAAAAATAAACCATTTTATGTTTACCCAAACCCTAAAGAGCCTGAGTTTAACGAGGGCATGGATTTACTCTGCAGAGGCCTTGAATGGTTATCTGGTGGAAGAAGAGTTAATGATTTTGAGCAACTTATGGATCATGTTAAAGAATGGAAAATGGATCCAAAGAAAATCACCATGTTTTTAGAAGCTTTCCGTTATGGAGTCCCACCTGAAGGAGGTTTTGCTTTTGGTGCAGAAAGAATGACAATGCAAATTTTAGAGCTTTCCAATATTCGTGAAGCAAGCATGTTCCCACGAGATATGGAAAGAGTTGATGAAAAGTTTTCTTCTTCAAAATAAAAGCTTAAAAAAAGTTTATTTTCTGTTGCCTGTTTTATTATTCACAGGGTTTCTAATTATTTTTATCATAAATATTCTTCTAAAGATTTGGGTACAGGAAAATAGAATATCGTCTTCACCTATTAATACATCAAAAAGTTTTGAATATCCGGTTATAAAAACTCAGTTTGTGCCTAAAATAAGCGCAACGGGTGCAATTATTATGGATGCAGATTCAAAAGTAGTTTTATACTCAAAAAACCCTGATATAAGATTTTCTCCTGCTTCCACAACTAAGCTTATGACTGCTTTAACAGCATTAGATATTTTTAACCCTACAGACATCCTAACTGTAAAAATTGCAAGTAGAGAAGGATCAATAATTGGTTTGGTTTCAGGGGAAACTCTTTCTTTAGAAAGTTTAATTTATGCAATGCTTCTTCCATCGGCAAATGACGCTGCTTATACTATTGCTCAAAATTACCCAGCAGGTTATGAAAAGTTTATTGATTTAATGAATTCAAAAGCAAAAGATTTAGAACTATCAAGTACTCACTACGGTGATCCTGCGGGACTTATGGATAGTCAAAATTATACTACTCCATTTGATCTTGCAAGACTTGCGTCTTTTGCAGTTTCCAATCCTTTAATAAAAGATGTTGTGGCAACCAAACAAAAAGTTATTACAGACACAACCGGAACTTATGTTTATAGAGTAGAAAACTTAAATGAGTTATTAGGAGTAGATGGGGTAAACGGAGTAAAAACAGGTTATACACAAGAAGCAGGTCAGGTATTAGTTACATCAAAAGTTGAAAAAGGAAAGACTATTATAATAGTAATTATGGGAAGTGAGAATAGATTTTTAGATACCCAAAAGCTATTAGATTTAGTTCACGACAATCTTAGTTTCCTATCAATTCATCCGTAATTGCACTTACATAGGCATAGAAACCGTCGTCTCCTGTAAAGATAATGATTGGATAAACAAATCCTTTCTCTTCTTTACTAATATAATAGGCAAGGTAGGCATCAGTAATTGAGATTTCTTTATTAGCTCCAAAATATGATGCTATATATGCTTTTTTATCCTTTAACTCTTTAAAAGCTTGCTCAACTGTTTTTAAAGGATATGTTGAAGATATAGTTGAGACTTCTTGATTCATATATGTTGCTCCAACAACTTCACCATCTGCAGCAATTAAGACGTTTACATTTGCCTGAGTTGGTATCTCGTTAAAAACAGGTAAATCATTAATATATTTTTTGAAAAAATTAACCTCAATAATCTTTGTATTAGAAAGACTTGTTGCTTGTTCAAAAGTTCCATCGTTTTTAATAGTAAAAAAATTAACTAATGGAGTCTCGAAATCTAGATCAGTTGATTTTGCATCTAAGTTTGATAAATAGTCAGTAGCAAGTTTTACTGCATTTTTCTCATCAGCTATATTTCTGCCTGATAGTGCACTTTGATCTTGCAAGAAATTACTTGTAACTTCAAAATCAAAAGTTTCTATATTTAATCTTATTGTTTTAGAAATTTCTCCACCCGTATTCCAGTCATAGATAGTATCAGAAACTTTAAATGGCCCATTATCAAATCTACCTCCCTTTACTTTTTCCTTTGCTTTATCTAGGGCAAGAAGATCAGGCGTTGGAGAGACAATTGGGTAAACATTAGTTTGAGTAGCGATTGCAGGTAAAGACCCGGTTAAAGTTTTAATTTTATATGTAAACTCATCTGACACCTTATTTGGAGGTAAAATTGGTCCAGGTAGTTTTCCAAATAATACTGTTGGAGAAGGAAGTGGGGTTGGATAAAACATTTCCTTAATGATTAGTCCGATTCTAAAAAGAGCAAAGAAAAGAGTAATTACGATAAGTATAATTACTCCCCATTTTATTATTGCCTTAGTCTCATTACTCGCATTCGTTAAGGTGAACATATATTGAGTATAAGGAAACTTTGAGATACAATCAAGCATATGGTAAAAGTAAGATTTGCGCCTAGTCCTACAGGTATTCAGCATATTGGCGGAATAAGAACTGCGCTTTTTAATTTTCTGTTTGCTAAGAAAAGCGGTGGTGAGTTTATTTTAAGAATTGAAGATACGGATCAAAAAAGATTGGTTGAGGGTGCAGTGGATGCAATACTTGAAATGCTTAAATGGCTTGAGATAGAGCCAACAGGAGAAATAATTTATCAATCAAAAAGACTTGAGTTATATAAAAAATACACCAAAGAACTTCTTGATAAAAATATTGCCTATGAAAAAGATGGCGCAGTCTATGTAAATGTTCCTGATGAAAAAGCATTTGAATGGATTGATTTAGTTGGAAATAAAAAAATAAGTTTTGCTGGAAAAGATATTGAGGATTTTGTAATTTTAAAATCAGACGGATTTCCAACATATCATTTGGCAAATGTAGTAGACGATCATTTAATGGAAATAACTCATGTATTTAGAGGAGAAGAATGGGTTTCTTCTACACCAAAACATTTATATCTATATGAAAGCTTTGGGTGGAAAGTTCCAGAGTTTGTACATCTTCCAGTAATCTTAGGAACTGATAAAACAAAGCTTTCAAAAAGGCATGGTGCAAAATCAGTCTTAGATTACAAAGAAGAGGGTTATCTTAAAGAAACAATTTTAAACTATATGGCACTTTTGGGTTGGAATCCTGGGGGAGACAAGGAAAAAATTGATATTTCTGAAATGGTAAGACTTTTTAAGCTTAGCGATATCAATAGTGCAAACCCAGTCTTTGATATGACAAAGTTTGAATGGTTAAATGGAGTTTGGATTAGAAGTATTCTAGACTTAGATAAAAGATTAGAAGATTTCTATATTCAGGATAAAGAGGTTTTGGATGTTCTTAAGGAAGGTAAGGCAAAAGAAATAGTTAAGGCAGCATCTTCCAGGATGAGGACTCTCTTAGATTTTAAAGCCTTAGTAAGTAAAAATCCTTCAAGAGAAAAGACAAGTGATGAAGTTGCAATTTCTCAAAAACTTCTTAGCGTCTTAAATGAAAAATTAGGGAATGATTGGAGTGATGAAAAACTTCTTTTAACAATGAGGCAGTTTAGTAAAGAAAATGATATTTCTTTTAAAGTAATATTTTTCTTAATGACTGGTAAGGAGTCGGGGATTGGAATTTTAGAGTTAAATCAAATCTACGGTAAAGAATTTTTTGTTAAAAATCTTCAAACTTAGAATGCGGATTCTTTCTTAATACCTTTTCTCAAAATTTGTGTGGTAAGTAAAAGACATACTAGTGTTGCTATTGCTCCTGCAAGAAAAGGATATCCTATGCCAATTGTGGCAACTAAGCCTCCAACAATAGGACCTATGATTGTTCCAATACTCATATATGACGCACTTATTCCCATAATTGATCCTTGTGATTTTTCATCAGTTTCTTTGGATAGTATTGTTTGAATAAGTGGGTTTATAAAAGAATTAGCAAAACCAAAAAGAACAGAAAGAAGTATGAATACAAATACATTTCTGGTTAAAAACATTCCAAGGTAAGAAATAGCCATTAAGACTAAGGAAAATTTAAATGTATTTTTATCTCCTAATATTTTTGTAACTTTGGGTAAGAAAAGTATCTGAGTAATTAATCCTACAACTCCAAATAGAGTAAATAATCCAGATATTTCATTTGCTGAAAGATCTAAGGCTTTAATTGAGAAAGGTTGAAAGGCGTATATTAGCATTCCAAATGAGAATGAGTAGATTAACGTGATGATTAAGGTTGCTCCAATATTTGGATCTATTGCTGCATGAACTAATTTTGGAAAATCAAATAGTTTGCCTTTTTTAACTTCCCCTAAATGTTTATTTGTTTCTGGTAGGAAAAGATAGGTTAAGATAACTGCAACTGTTGAAATTACACCTGCAATAATAAATGGAATTGCTGCGTCAATACCAACAGTTAGAGCAGAAATTGCAGGTCCAAATATAAATCCAAATCCAAATGATGCACCTATTACTCCAAATCCCTTTGCTCTGTCTTTTGGTTTCGTTGTATCTGAGATTACAGCAGAAGCAACTGGAATATTTCCAGCTGTTATTCCGTCTAATGCTCTTGCTAAGAATAAGATAATTGCATTTGGAGCAAAAGCTGTCATAAAAAATGATACAGCTGTTCCTGCAATAGAGATCATTAAAAGAGGTCTTCTTCCATATTTATCTGATAATCTTCCAATTATTGGCGTAGCAAGGAACTGGCAAATAGAAAAAAGAGAAAATAATAGACCATTTTGAAAATCAGAAAGTCCGAATCTTACTGAATAGGAGTATAGAATAGGAATAATAATTCCATATCCAAGTGCGTTTACAACAGCAATAAGAGCGATAATAAGTAGGTTTTTATTCTTTAGCATGAATTATTATTTTACATTATGTATTCTCCTTTTGAAAAGTATTAATACTATTTGTAAAGTAAACTAATTAGCTTTTTAGGTTTAGTTTTAGTAAAATTAGCTTACATTGCCGAGTCGTCTAATGGTAGGACTGCAGATTCTGGATCTGCCTATTGGGGTTCGAATCCCTGCTCGGCAGCACTTTTTCAATATCAGCCTCTTTTGCTACTTTTTGGTGCAATGGCTTTTTAGGCGTTTATAGTATATTTTAAGGGTTGGGAGTATAATAATTAATAATGGCAGATGAGTACAATTCTCAATTAATCGCAAGGCTTTATTCGGCTACGAAAGCAGAAGATATAGAGCACGTACTTGATGAAATGGCCGAAATTGGAAACGCGGTTTTCATATATCCACTATATGAAGCTTGGAAAAAAAATAATAGACCCGGTATATTTTTTTCTCATTATTTTATTAGTACCTTAATAAGAATAAATTCAGAGGAGGTATTAAAGGTTAGTTTAAAAATTTGGGCAGACGCAATCAGCACTAAAGATAAGATTTGGTGTTATCCTATTTTTGAAAAATATAATTATGAGGGCCCAGAAATAATTGAATACGCTCAGAATTTAGTAGTACAGCATTTAAATCAAGAAGAAAGTCTAACTTCGTACAATATAGTTGATTTATTAGAATATCTAAAAAAATATAAGAAGATAGATGACATAGCCATAGCTTTAAGAAGTATTTTAATTAACAAAGCATTTGAATTCGATCTACGTAGGAATATAATCAAATATTTGTGGGAAAATAATCCAAAAGTGGAAATAAAGTTTTTTGTTGATAATTATATTAGTTATGAAGATGATGATGATTTAAGTTTAATTTTAGCTAAAACCATAATTAGATGGAAAGGTCCACTGATAGACGTTTTAAAAGAAATAATGAAAGTACACGGTAGTACAAGAGCGAAAGAAATACTTAAAGATGAAGAGGCCAAGAAGGTAAAAGAAGATAAGGGAGATAAAGAGAAAGATATTTTGAAATATCCAAATATAAGTTTAGTAATGGAAATTTCAAAGCTTAGAAATGATATTAATACAATTTCATTGTCAAATAAATCCTTGGAAATAAAATTATTTGATGAAAATGAATCACTTATTAGCCAACAAGAAATTGCACTTTCTGAAGATAGTTTTGTAAATAAGTGTACTAGCTTTCGCACGCAATTTACTTCCATAAATTCTTTGACAAAAAACCACGGACTTAATGAAATAGAGATGAAAAAACTATTACCCAATATTGATAATGCAAGTTATACAAAACCCATAAATAATCTTTATTTTTTCCTTAAAACAAAAGGGGTTCAAATTGAATCTGATGTATTTGGATTGAGAGAAATGAATCAAATTGTTAATCTGTTCACGCATCCAGATCAGAAAAAAGCACTAGTTAAAGCTTTAAACGAAAATAAATTAATAGATCTTTATATAAAGAAGGAATGGGGAGATCTTCATAAGCGTCTATTGGAGGATTACAAAAAAAGCTTAATAAAGATGTATGAAAGTATCTCTAAAAAAGCAAGTTCGTCATAATCCATTTAATATAAACTTTGAGGCAATGTTGTAAAATTAGAATAATAAGTTCCAACTTCGTACAATAGAGACAGCAGATACGGATTATAACCCTAAAGCTATAATTTAGCTACATAACCTTCCAAAATTTTATTAATAGAGCTATAATAGTTTAAATATGATAATTACAAAATCTGAACCTTTTACAAAAGAAGAAATAGAAAAATTAAAAGAATTATTTGATGTTTATATAAAAACGGTTATAGATGTTGAAAGAAAAATATGTTCGGCTGGGGCTGATAGGCATTTTGAATCCGAAAAAGTTTTATTAGAAGATGGTTCTATGCAATCGAATCTTTGGGGTGGAGGAATTGACATTGAGGCAAAAATTATAGATTGTAATTCATTTATAAATGTTAGGCCTATAGACAAAAATACCAGTAATGAAATTCAAGATCCAAATTTAAGGAAAAAATTCGAAGATGTAACTAAATATTTTTTTGAGAAAGTCATATGAAAAACAAACAGATTTTAGGAGCCCTTGCATTGGATTTAAAAAGAGTAGCTCTTGGATATTATAGGGGATCCAATGTTATGGCAGATAAATTTTATCTGGAGGCTTTAAAAAGAAGAAACGAATTAGATAATAAGAATTTAAAACCATATCTTATTATTTATTTAAATAAATTAGATAAGCTTGCCAAGGAAGAAAAGCATAGAGCTGCTGAAGACGCACTTTTATATAGCACTATTTTTCAAAACGCTGCGATTTCATAACCGCTATAAAGACTAAATAGATCTTGATCGACATGCTCAGCGATCACCTTTTTTAGCCTCATTTTTATATAATATAAATCAATGAAAAACGTAATTATTATTCATGACTATGGAGGAATACCCGAATCATATTGGTATCCATACCTTAAAAAAGAACAGAAGATTTTTATATTTTAACCGTTTCCAAGTTTTTATTATTGATTATATCAACAATCTATAAATATTGTCCCAGAGAACAATTAAGCTAAATACTCCAAAGAAAATAAAAATAATTCCAATAATAATCTTTCGCATCAACCCAGCTCGGAAAACTATTGGTAGGCTTTTATTATTGAGCCAGAAGACTAGTGCAATATGTACAAACATTGCGAAAGCATTAATTACTGCGCCTAAGATTATCAAGGTCTTAGGTTCATAGATGTTAAATAAAAATAATATTATCCCAAAAGCAATTTGTGCCCAAACAAATGAATAGTATATTTTAGAAAGATTAATTTTTCTTCTTTCCTGATTATCTAGTTTCTTGATGGCAAAATTTTCTGCCATTATACGAGAGGTAGAATTTATTATTCTTTCTAAAGCAAGTATATAAGCATCCTCTCTTAGGTTACATTTATATTTTTCTGATATTTTAAATACTTGGCTTGTTGCATTCTTCATTTTTCATTTAATTTACTAAATACTTTTTCTTTGCTCCATTTCTCATTATGTATATTTTGGTACCATTCAAAGTAGCTTATTGCAATTCCACCAGAGTTTGCCAAAATATCTGGAATAATCAAATACATTTTTTCACTAAGTATTTTGTCAGCCTCTTGGGTTATTGAACCATTGGCCATTTCTAATATTATTTTTCCCATAACTCATATTGTATTACTTAATTTCAAGTACCTATGGTTGACTATAAAATGACTTATAGTATATAATTATCACTTATGGCTATTGAAATATCTCGTTATTTACCAACATCTACCACTCTTGATCGTTTTGATGGAAGCAGGTGGAGAATGTTTGACCTTAATGGTGGCAATCTTGTTTTAACTCAAAATGGACAAGAATTAGTCTCTAAAAGACCAAGTGTATTAACTGATTTAAAAGGTTACAGGCACGAACTACTTAATCCTGGTATGCCAGCTTCTATGCGTAGACCATTTAGACATGGAGGAAATAGCGATGTTTATGAAGTTGGAGATACAGATCTTGTCATAAAAGAAGCAGGAAATGAGCAGTCTGTTTGGTTTTCACTTGAAAGGCTAGATTATTTATATGGTATTTGTGAAGAATCTCTCCCTCCATTTATTAGGGTACCTGAGCATTATGGTGCTTTGTTTTCAGCAAAACTAGATAGGCAATTTTTATTAATGCAAAAAGTTAATAATGGTTTTACTATTCAGGATTTATTAGATGATAATTCAAATCCTCAAAGAGCAGGTATGGTAAAGGGTGCTTTTGATAGAGCAAAATCCTTACTTGACCAAGCAATAAAGAGGCATGAGTTAGAAGATGGTTATCCACATAGATTACTTACAGATTGGCACGAAGGAAACGTAATAGTTGATTTTGAGAAGCCAACCAATGAATATCCATTTACATTATATGTAATTGATCAATAGTTTATTTGTTTTTTTTGATAAGTAAACTATAATGAAAACTGTAAACTAATATGAATAAAGATATTTCTAACAAGATAGATAAGTTTTTTTCCCAGTTTTACGCAGTTAATTTTGAAAAAGGAGATATTATTCTTCGACCTGACGGAAAAATACAAAATATATTTTTACTTAAAAAAGGAAAAGTAAGAATGTATTCAATTTCCAACGATGGTCAGGAAATTACCCTTCATATATTCAGACCAGATTCATATTTCCCAATAATGCTTTCTTTAAGTGATGTTTTTGATAAATATTATTTTGAAGCTTTAGAAAAGGTAGAGGTAGTAAAAGCCCCAGCCCAAAAAGTAATAGAATTTGTTAAAAGTGATCAAGATATATTATTTGATTTAACTACACGTTTTTCCTATGCAATTTCCGGTCTTACATCAAGAATTGAAACAATGGCTTTTGAAGATGCATATAATAGAATAGCAAATCTTTTACTTTATCTTTCTCAAAAATTTGGAGAAGCAAGTAAAGATAAGGTCACAATTACTATTCCTCTGCAGCATGAAGATATAGCTAACTGGGTAGGTATTAGAAGAGAAACCGTAAGCAGGCAGTTTGATAAATTGCACAAGGATGGAATTATAGAAAGTAAGAATAAGAAGTTGGTAATAAATCTAGATAAACTAAAAGATACACTTAAAAGTTAATTAAGGATTATTTTTTCTTTTTCTCTTGGAAATACTTTTTAGTCATTAAAGCATATCCTCCTAAAATTACACCAAAACCAATAATAACGCCTGATTGAATAAAGTCATATTTTAGCTGTGCACCTACAGTTACGTAATATGGTTTAGGATCTGCTTTTTGAACATATTTTCCATCTATGGTCAAATTAGTTAGCGTAATAAATGTACTAAATATAAAATAAAGTGCCCAGAGAATAATCCAAGAAGCTAAAATATAAAAAGGGTACTCATTTAATTTTTTAGGTAAACGTATCATTTTATTTAGGCAGTGATTCACACACCTTTCCATCCTTATCTTTATCTAAGTTAAATTTATCAACTTTTGCTCCACCATTTTTTATAAAAAAATCCTGCGCATCTTCTTGTGTAAGAAAATTTTTACATGTAACACTAGCAGTTGGGTTAACAGAAGGGTATTTTCTTAATTTTATATATTCTGGGCCAATAGAGTAATTTAGCCAAATAAGAAATGAGAATATAAAGAAAGTAATAATACTCCAAAAATAACTATTTCTTGTCATTAGTATTATTAAATACCCTTTTAAGCTTTATGTCTAGAAGAATAAATAATTATCTTTGGGGGATTATCTTATCGAAATCATTAGGAGGAATATAGTATTCTTGGAAAGATAAATCGACATACCAATCCCATAATGCTTTTCTATTATCAATACTTGGTTTTGGAACATCAGCTCTATCTATCTCTACTAATACTGGGAATGCAGCTTTTGCAAGTCTTGTAGATAAGTCGTTATCAAGTTTTCTCTCTGGTCTTCTTCCAGTTTCCAATCTTTCATAAAACCCAGGAATTATTTGTACCACTTCTTCTGCAAACTTTGACATATCATTAAGTAGGCTAATAACAGCCGCATCTTTTATTAAACTTTTAATATCTATACCAGTATTGCTGCAATCATTAAAAGTCTTAGATAAGCTTTTTGAGCGTCTTTGCCAACCGTAAGAGTTTGTCCTTCAAGCATAGCAGTTATAGTTGTGTCCACATTGGTTTGAAGAGTATCAATAAATTTACCCAATAAGGATTTGCAAGAAGAATAAAGGGCAATTGTGTACTTTAAGCAGGTAGGTTGAGAATGGTTTAGTCTTAATCCAATAACTAGAAGTTATGGCATACAGGTTTTTATTTCTTGTAGAGAAAAACCCAGTCTTTTTATTTGACCTAAATATCTTCCCCTTGTGTGCTTATCATAATCTTTTCTTTCAAGTATAACGGTTATAAAAGGTCTAAGGTTGGGGTCTGATGTTGAATGTGGACTTTTATATTTTAAATGGCTTGAGCCAGTAGAAAGTTGCTTAGCAAAACCTAAACAAAGAAGACAGGCGATAAGTTCTTTATATCCAAATGATAGGCTCATCTACTAATTGATTGATGAAAAACATCAGACGAATAAGAAGCACTTACATTAATTTTCTCATCTATATCAGAACTATTGTCAGATAGGTTAATTAATCTTTTTTGTTCAGATAAAGGTGGTACAAAACGAATTTCGTCTTGGAGTTCTTTGGGAATATCAAAATATGTACATATTAGGTCATTTACCTGAAAGTAAAGATGATTCAAGTTATCTGCTTCAGTAAAAACATCATACTCAGGTAATTCTGCCAATAAAACACCAGAATTACTTTTAACAACAGAAACTTTAATTTTTTGAGGAAGACTCAATAAATCACTCTTATTCATGGAAACCGCCTTTCGTTGTTTCATTATGCTCTTTTAAAAATTATATGTCAAACTGGGTATTGACAGCAGGTACTTAAAGCTGTACAATACTAGTATGAACAAAAAGTTTACATTTAAAGATTTCCTCAAAAGGTATCCTAATGACGAAGCTTGTCTGAAAGAGATATACAACAATCGTTTCCCAGAGGGCGTTAATTGCGTTAAGTGCAAGAGACTAAGAAAATATTATCCTCTAAAAGGCAGGACTACTTTTTCTTGCGGGTTTTGTGGTACACAGATAAGTCCTCTAACGGATACAATCTTTGAAAAGTCTGCTGTTTCTTTAAGACTTTGGTTTTATGCAATGTTTCTTATGATTAAGACAAGAAGCGGTATATCAGCTAAACAACTTGAAAGGGAGTTAGGCGTTTCGTATAAGACAGCTCATAGAATGTTTAAAATGATAAGACTACTTATGCAGGAACAGCCAACCTTGCTTGAGGGAAATGTTGAAGTTGACGAGACTTTTGTAGGCGGAAAAGGAAGAAATAGAGCAACAAAACCTCATTTCAATGAAATACCAAAAGAGGTAGTCTGGGGTGCGGTTCAAAGAGGCGGTAAAGTTTATGCAAAACATGTTGCTAATACTGGCAAATGGACGCTTTTAGAACAGATACAGCAAAACGTAGATAAAAATGCAACTATTATGACTGATAACTGGAGAGGATACGACCAACTATCTAAATATGGATATAATCATTTTGCAGTCAATCACGGGGTATCTGAGTACGTTAGAGGCGAGATACACACAAATACTATAGAAGGTGTATGGTCTCAGCTAAAGAGAGGAATTACAGGCGTTTATAGACATGTATCAAAAGAATACTTACAGGATTACGTAAATGAGTTTACCTTCAGATATAACTACAGGCACCTAGAAAATGGAATGTTTGACCTGTTATTTAGTCGTGTTTCGGTTGTGAAGCCCGTTTAAGAAGCTCTAAGAAGTCTTGTTTGCCCACGTGAATATTTTGCTTAATCCGCTTTTGTATTTCTTTTCGTTTGATGTTAAATGGTGTTTTTTTCACAAAATAATTATACCATAAGTTGAAAACTTGACTTTTAACTTTCAGGATGTTAAACTTGCAATCAAAGCTATTGCAAGTTTTTTTTATTGTGCTATAATAAGTTTACTATGGCAGACTTTCAAAAAGCAATAAATGAATCAAAAACTTTGCTAGCATCTTTTGGTGTTGATTCTCCCCCAATTCCTTTAACAGATATTGTCGCTTCTAATGGATTAAATATTGTATATGCTGATTTCTCAGTCATTCCAGATGGAAATAAAATTGCTGGATTTATAGATTTTAGTAAAAGCAGGATTGTTGTTAATAAAGATGATTCCCCGAATAGACAACGATTTACTATTGCTCACGAATTAGGACATTATATAATGCATCAAGATTATGTAAAAGATGAAAGTAAATATAATGTTTTACTTAGAGTTCCCCTAAGGGATAAAGGTTATACTTCAGAAGAACAAGAAGCTAATTGTTTTGCTGCCAATCTTCTTGTTCCTAAAGAATTATTAGAAAAATATAAAAATATTCCCAATACGATTAAGGCTTCAATTTTTGCTGTTTCTGAAGATGTAATAAAATACCGCAAAATATAACCTCAAAAATATGACTACTGAAACATCACGTTCAACCTCTATATCCACAAGCCAACCAATACCTTTTAAGGATATTAAATCACAAGCAGAAGGAATTAATCCTTCAACAGAACTAGAATCAGCAGAGATAAATCAATCTTCGGCAGCCGAATATCAAGCACAAAAACTAGCATTAGAATTATACTCGCAGGAACAATTTTTGGATTTACAAAGATCTTGGGGAAAAGAAATAAAACTACAAATATGGGTAGTAATTTTATTTCAAATAGGGTTTGTTCTTCTTGTAGGCTTCAATGTTAACGGATTTACAACAAACCTAAGCACTCTTCCATATATGTATGTTTTAGTAATACTTCAAACATTAGCCAACATTGTTGCTTTAGGTTATGTAATAGTAAGATTTCTATTTCCCAGTTTTAATTCACCAAAGAAGTAATTTTTAACCTCATTTTTTTCCTATAAATACAGTAATTCCTAAATAATCAAAAATAAACCATATAATTACTCCCGCTAATAATAGCTTAACAAGAAGAGCATACGTCCATTTTATAATTCCGTATTTTCCTATCAATCTCATATCCTTGACATTTGGTATAGCAATACCTATAATTGCTTTAACAGTATCCATAATCATTTAAGTCGGTTCGTACCCGACTTTTTTGCTTTTTAAGTGTCATTCATATTCTTATTTTTCATACATCTACTATAACTTACGGATTCAACCCCTATGGTAAGCATTGAGGTTATACCAAGGCAAGATAGTGTTTTTCCCAAAAAAAATCCCATTCAGTTTGTTGCCAAGAACTTTTAAAGTTTTGGCTCTGAACGGGTTTTTCCCTTATTACTTAATATACTACGCTTTTATGGGGTATCTGTCAACACTTCGTGTCTACCCTTACCTGCTCAAACTACATAAGAGCCGAATAAAGTCTTCCATGTTTAATAAATATAAGTATAGTACATACATAGAATATGTTTCAAATAAACTAAAAACAAAATTAACTAAAGACATTTTTGTGTTTTTATGTTACAATTTGCCTTGTTAAAAATATGGGAAGGAAATTATTTGTAGTATTTATACTACTTTTTTGTTTTTTATTGGGATCTAGGCCTTTGGATGAAGGTTATGCCATTAGTTGTAAAAACTCAAGACCTTTAACTGCTCCTATACTTTTATCAGCACAAGCAAAAGATAGAAGTGTTGTTTTGGTATGGCAGGAGGCAGCAGATCCGGTAACTCATTATTTAGTTGCTTATTCAAGAAATGAAACAGACCTTGAATATGGAAATCCAAACGTTGGGTCAAAGGGTACAACTACATATACAGTTACAGAACTAACAAATGGAGTAAAGTATTACTTTAAAGTACGTGGTGAGAATGGTTGTAAGCCTGGAAAATTTTCTAATAAGCTTTCAGCAATAGCAGGATATCCAAATGGATTTACAGTTTCAAGACAACCTAATTTATCAATTTATAGAACTGTTGAGGGAGCAAGTGAATCAGCAAACGTAGAGGAAGTTGAAGATGAAAAAGCACCACCACCTGCACCATTAACAACGGTTGAAGGGCAATCATTAAGTTGCACAACTTGTATAGGGTTACAAATGCTTGGAATAGAATTATTGCTTTTAATTAGCTTTTTCTATTTTGCTAAAAGGTATTTAGTTTTAAAAAGAATTTATTCTTTACTAATACCAATTACATTATATTTAGTTTTTTACAAGATTAATGGGGTATGTCCTAATGATAATTTTTGGTGTCAATATTTTCCTCAACTAAATGTAATTTTATTTATGGCTTTTATAATCATTTATAAAAATAAATATTTAAATTTAAATTTTAAATTTATGGAAAATTTATTAAAAAATAAAAATGTTAAAAAAACAGTAAATAAAAAAAGGAAGAAAAAGTAATTATGGAATCATTTATTTCTAACATTCAATTATTTTTAGCAGATATACCATTTTACTCACAACAGTATTTAGATAGGTATTCATATCTAGTACCGCTTGGAGTAATAGGTATTTGGAGATGGTCTGTTTGGATGATGAAAGAAATCATTGGTCTTCATTATCATCCTAAGACAGGTGCATATAAAGCAAGCGTGTCTATTATTACGCCTGTTTATAATGAGAATCCAATAATATTCACTCAAGCTTTGGAATCTTGGGAGAAAAATAAACCTGCAGAAATAATTGCCGTTATTGATTACACAGATAAGGTTTGTATTAATATTTTTGAAAAATTTAAGAAAACTTTCCCTGGCGCAGTATTAATTATTACCAAAATCCCTGGGAAAAGACAGGCATTAGTTGATGGAATAAAAGTAGCAAAAAGTGAAATCGTTGCATTGGTTGATAGTGATACTATTTGGGCAAATGATACTTTAGAAAATGGACTTCCTCCCTTTAATGATAAGAAAATGGCAGGAGTTGCTACATATCAAAGTGTTTTAAATCCTAAGACTTTTGCACAAAAAATCTTTGATATACAGCTTGATTTAAGATACAAACATGAATACCCATTCTTAGCTGCTTGTGGTAATGCTCTTGTTTGTCTATCAGGAAGAACAGCGTTCTATAAAAGAGATGTAGTAACACCTATGCTTGATGATCTTGTTAATGAAAAGTTTTTAGGAAGACCAGTTATTTCTGGAGATGATAAAAGATTAACATACTTAGTTTTAGCAGCAGGATATAAAGTTGCATATCAAAGTAATTCTCATGTCTACACACCAGGAATGGAAAGTCTAAGAGCATATCTTAAGCAAAGGTTAAGATGGACAAGGAATGGATTAAGAGCAGATCTTGGAGCAATACTTAGTGGTTGGCCATTAAGACATCCAGCACTACTATTTTTCCAAGTAGATAAATTTTTACAATCATTTGTAGTTATACTTAGCCCAATTTATTTCTTTGTTTCATTGTATCTTCAACTCTGGGTTGCAGCAGCAGTAATTTTCTGCTGGTGGTTTGTTAGTAGGACTATCAAAATTCATCCATATTTATCAAAAAATCCTAAAAATATCTATATAGTTCCTGGATATGTTTTATATTCTTTCTTTACTGGTTTAGTTAAAATATATTCTTTCTTTACTCTTAATACGCAAGGTTGGATAACAAGGTGGGATAAATCAAGACTTCCACATATTAAATTTATTAACGCGCTCCCTCCTTATATTGCAACTCTTGGAGTAGTATTATTTTTAGCTTATGGAGTTTATTTATATAAACAACATACATATTTAATTCCTCAAATACAAAGACAGCAATTATTGTCACAAGCTTTGCCTTCTGATACAAAAACAATTGCAAGCGCAGCAGTATTGGGTACTTACTCTGTGCAGAAAGATCTTTTAGCAAAACGCTATGAAGTTTTGGGAAATGAAAGCTTAGATCAAATTGCAGATAAATTTAGCGTTAATAGTGAACAACTCTATTTTGCAAATATGGCTAAAGCACCAAATAGAGTTATTGAAAAAGGACAAGTAATATCCATTCCAGGAAAAGATATAACATTAGCAGGTGAACAAAGTCTTGTAAGACCAGTTAGAGACGCAAGTGTTATTAGTGTTTCTTATGACAGTAAGACAAATACTCTTTTAGTAACTGGAAGAGGAAAGGTTATTACTCTTAAAGACATTTTAAATAGAGGTGGAAAAAATTATATTTCCGAGATAGCTCCATATACATGGCTTTCAAAAGCAACTATTTTCCTTGCAGATGGATTAACACTTAAGTTAGATAAAAACGAAGTAAAGTGGCTTAAGCTTGAGAGCAATAAAGATGGTTTTGCAATGCTTAGAGGAAGAAATAGCGACATTATTATAAATGGGGTAAAAATTACATCTTGGGATAGTACAAAAAATGATTATGATACAAATCTAAACGATGGTAGAAGTTTTATCATGGTTAAAGACAATTCAAGGATGGATTTATATGATTCTGAAATTTCTTATCTTGGATATCCAACATCATCAGATATAACAGTTTCTCCATATGGAATATCATGGAAATTATCAAGCTTAAAGTTGAAGAAAAATCTTTTAACAGGAGAAGTTATTAACAGTAAATTCCATCATAACTATTTTGGAGCATTTACATATGGTGCAACAGGAATGGTTTGGAGAGGCAATGAATTCTATAGCAATATTAGATATGGTCTAGATCCTCATGATGA
>CAYYJP010000003.1:0-12620 GCA_964472285.1 uncultured Gammaproteobacteria bacterium
AACCAACTAAGCTATCCAGCCAGGTAATTTAGCCTCACAAGTATATCAGGTTGACCGTACCCAAATCAAATGATACAATGGTGGCTAACGCGCGGGGTAGTGTACAGTGCACGTGAGGCTCATAATCTCACAGGCTAGGCGCAACTCCTAGCCCCGCAACAAAGCTACAGGAATAAATCTAACCATTTTCTCCAGTTTGGAATACTACTCTCTAGCTTCAAGTTTTCTTCTGCAAATATAGGATTATCTGAGAAAAGTACTTCTTGTTGGCCTGGTCTTACCAAAAATAACTTATCATGAGCTTGTTGTTCAATAAATTGAGGTGTTTTTGTATATTCAATCTGGGCTTTAAGCTTTTGATTCAATTCCCTTTCTCTATCTAAGTCCTTTTTTGCCATAGTTACTAAGTCTTGTTTTTGCCACAAATTATAGATTGAATGAATAAGGCTATTTATAACCAAAACCAAACCAAAAACGACTAAGATGTAAGCAATTTTTTTCATAGCAAAACTATTTTTATCTTAGCATATTTTACCCATACTAGCCTCTTTCCTGCTTGACGTCGATCTAAAAGAGTGATATTATAGGCCATTATATACATATATGAAACCTATTGGACTTCGAAATGCCCACGAAGAATTTAAAAATTATTTAAAAGGAAACCAGAAGTCAAATTCAACTGTAGTTGCCTACGGCAAAGACATTGATCAATTGATTTCATTTCTTGAAGAATTAAAAAGAGCCCAGGTTCATGAAGTAAGTAAGGAAGATTTAGAAAGCTTCTTAGCAAAACTAGCAACTGATGGATATACTCCAAAGTCAGTTTCAAGAAAAATTAACTCAACTAGAACTTTTTATAGATTCTTAAAGGTAAATGAATATATAACCGACGATCCTTCCCTTTTAGTCTCACATCCTAAGTACCAACTGGCACCACCCAGAATACTTACTCCAACCGAATACAGAGCCTTAAGGGATGCTGCAAGAAATGATCCAAGAATGTTTGCTGTAATAGAACTTTTACTTCAAACAGGTATTAGAATTGGTGAGCTTGCAAACTTAAAGCTTTCTGATGTTGGAAAAGATACTTTACACATTGCTCCTTTTGAAAAACACGAGGAAAGAACAATTCCATTAAATAAGAGAGCAACAGAAGCACTTCAAAAATACATGGAAGTAAGGCCAAAAGTAACAGATGAACACTTATTTGTTACAAAGAGTGGTAAACCATTCCTTATTAGAAATATTAGAACAGCAGTTGAAAGATACTTCAGACTTGCTGAAATAAAGAATGCAAAAGTAAACGATTTAAGACACACTTTTGTAGCTCATCATTTAAAACATGGTGTTTCTCTACTAGTTTTATCTAAAGCACTTGGACATAAAAGACTTTCAACAACTGAAAGATATCTTCAATACGTTCCAGAACGTGGAAAAGAAACCTCAGTACTTACGGAGTTATAAATTCCCCAATTAACTTCATGTATAATTAAGCCATGATAATTATAAGAGAGGCTCAGAATGAGGATTTGGAAAAACTTCAATTTTTAGATGACGAGGTTTTTATTGATAATCAACAATATGACAGTGATCTTGATATGGATTGGGCAAAATCAGAAAGAGGCCGACAATATTTTTCTGATCTTTTAAAGGATCCAAATTCCTACTGTTTACTTGCGCAGGATAATGGAAAACCAATCGGCTACCTAGTATGTTTGCCTAAAAATGTTAACTATAGAAAAAACAAATGTGTTGAGATTGGAAACATGGGAATAAGCCCCAAATATCGCTCACAAGGTATTGGAAGCATGCTAATCAAGAAAACCTTGGAATGGGCAAAATCAGAAGGATATCAAAAGATGTATGTCAGCTCGTATTTTGATAACCAAAAAGCAATAATGTTTTACAAAAAAAATGGATTCTTAGAAATTGACCTTGGGTTGGAACAGGATTTGTAGACTATTCATAGTTAGTAAGAACTTGTGCGTCTGCTTGGGTTCGAACCAAGGACTTTCATCTTATAAGGATGACACTCTACCACTGAGTTACAGACGCGTGCGGAAATTATATCAAAGCCTAGCTCTTTGGGCAATTGCGGACTCAAGTTGTGTTACGTCTTTTCCATATTTTAATCTGGATAGCTCTCTAATAAGTTCTGCTGATCTTGGATTTTCCAAAGCTTTTTCTTTCGTCATATCTCTTGTTAAATCCATTGAAAATGGACTTACGGGCTCATTCCTAACGATTGTTTTAATATAAGCATTAAAGACGTCAATATTTATTAAATCTGCCTCTGTAAAGGTTGGTTGGAACTCATGTTGAAGATAATTAGCATCTGTAACTCCTACTCTAAATGAAACTATTGTTCCAACGTTTCCAAAAATAGCGTTTTTAACTTCTTCATCCATTTGTCCGATAAACTGGTTTGCAACAATTAAGTTAAGCCTGTATTTTCTTGCCTCAGAAAGAATTTGGGCAAAATCAGGTGTAGCAAAGTTTTGGAACTCATCAACATAAAGATAAAAATCTCTTCTTGTCTCCTCTGGAATATCTTGTCTACTCATTGCAGCAACTAAGATCTTTGGGACTAAAACTAAACCTAAAAAGCTAGCGTTTTCTTCACCAATTTTTCCTTTAGATAATGATACGAGTAAGATTTTACCCTCATCCATTGCTTTTCTAAAATCAAAAGATGAATATGATTGACCAATAATGTTTCTCATCATTTTATTGGTTACAAATCTTCCGAACTTAGAAACAATGTAATCCAGTGTTTCTGATTTATGAAAATCATTTGTTTGAGCAATCTGATCTGTCCAGTAACGCCTAATAATTGGGTCTTGGACTTTTGGAAGCAATTCTTGAACAAAGTTTGAATCTGTTAAGGCTCTTACTACCTCAATAAAGGTACTACCTGGTTCACTCATAACAGTTAACATTGCGTTTCTAATTGCGTGTTCAAAACGAGGTCCAATAATACCTGTTTTATTAGGATCATAAAGTTTGTACATAAGCCCTACTATACTTGAAACAATATAATGCTTTTCTTGTTCAGTGTTAGCTTCTAACATGTTTAACCCCATTGGCCTATCAGTATCTGAAGGATCAAAAAGAATAACATCCTCTGCTCTTTCTGGTGGAATAAGCGGTAAAAGTTTATCAATAGTATCATGAGGATCAATAAAGCAAACTCCTTCTCCATTTTTAATATCTTGTAAGATCATGTCTTTTAGAAACTCAGATTTTCCTACACCAGTTTTTCCTATTACATACATATGCCTTCTTCTATCGTCTTTTTGAATATAAATTGGCTTTGCCATTCCTCTATATGTACTCATACCAAGGAATAAACCTGAATCAGGAATTTGAACTGGAGCTGGAGCTTTTTTAGCGTTAAGCCAGAAAATGTGTGGAGTTGCAACTGCTTTATTTGGGAAATGAAAAATAGTTGCTAACTCTTCACTCGTTAGAACTGACTTTGGTCCTTGAAGTGGAAAATATCTGTAAACAAACTCTGAAACGAAGTTTCCTTTTAACCAAATTTTTGCCTTCTTAAGCGAATTTGATCCATCAAATTGTCCAAAAGCAGAATCTAAATTATTTAGATGAGCTTCGGCTGCCTCTTTACTGGTTGAGGAAACAACCAACCTAATTACTGTATAAAAACCTGGTTTAGAAATTTTTCCTTCAATACCTTCAAGCTCTTTAGGATCTGATGAGTATTTTGCAGTTTCTGGATTTGATTCTCTTTTTTTAGTTTGAGCAATATGAGCTCTTCCAAGCTTACTCCACTTTGAATCTGCACCGCTTATTAAAATTTGAATTGCAGCACCCTCTCCCTCACTCATCTTAGACAAAACTGAGGTTAAAGAAGACAATGGATCTACTGCAATATCTTTATATACTTTAAGTGGTTTAAAATTTGAATCTTTGAGTTTTAATTCTTTAAAAGCTACAAAACCTTCTTTTGAAAAAATATTATACTCATTACCTATAACAAATCCTGGCCTAGATCCCTTAACGTTTCCCTCTTCTGCAACCTTTATTTCTGCATCTGGATATGAAGCATTAATTTGTTTTTCAATCATATCCCTATACTTATTAGGGGTATAAATATAGAAACGTATATCGCCTGGCATTCCTACTATTTCAAATGAAATTGGATATCTGTATTTTAGAAATGCAAATCTTCCACTTGGTTTTATTCCAGCCAAAGCTGAAAAAAACTGTTCTGCAGCATCTATTTTAATCTCATTTTCTCTAGGAAGAGCAATTTGTAAAAGAGTTGAGTCTAAGGATTTTTTCTCCCTTTCTTTATTTCTATGCCAAATTATCCAGAGATATCCAAAACCAGCAAATAGAGCGCCTACTATAATAAGTAAAATAGCAGAAACTACTAGTATTAAAATTAAATTAGTAAAATTAAAAATAAAAGAGTTCATTTTATACTGTTTGCCTCCCCATTATTTTGCCATGCACTTTTCTTAAGTTTTTAAGTATTAATGTAGCAAAGCCAAAAATTGATGGTAAAAAATATGCTTGTTCAACATGCTCTGTTAAATCAACGCTATTTTTATATTTACTAACAACTTCTTGCGCCTGTCCTTTATCCAAAGGTTCTACTGCTGTTGGCTCTAGGTTTGGGACAACGCTTTCAAGTGAGCGCTTAACTCCAATTTGCTCATGCTCTACTGACAGCCGAGGATCATCTGAAACAATTTTAACACCAACCGCTTCCATTTCCTTATCTAAAACTGGAGGTTTTTCAGAATGAACTACAAAGTCTGAAACAGGCCTTTCTACTTCTTTGCCAATAGAAGGAGTTATTAAAGTTTGAGGTTGTACTTTTTGATTTGGATCTTGAGTATTATCCATATGTAATTATCATAGCATTTTGGCTAGAAGAGGACAATTAAATTAACCTAACAAATATCTTATAAATTATTTGCCGCCGCCACAGTCTGGGCATTTAGTTAATTTGCCACTTATTACCAGTGGAAGCTCTATATCATCAGGCTCCCAACCACAATTTTTACACTTTATTTTAAAACAAACTTCACAGTCTTTTTCTTTTTCCATAATTCTAAGCTGCTTGCTCCAAAACATCTATTGAATCATTGCATCTTTCACAAATAAAACAGGGTCCACAAGAAACATCTCTTCCGCAAAGCCTACATGGACCTGGTTCATTAAACTCAAAATCTCTTTCTTTCGTAGAACCTTTTTTAGCAACTGATTTAATACTTCTGAAAATATCATTACTTTCTGCTTTTCCTGTAGAACCACAGCTACCTTTTATCTTAGGAGGAGGTGCAATATATTTCTTAATAACCATTGCTGCTGCAAGAGTTGGAATATCATAATCAGCGATAAAAATTATATTTCCCTTTGCAAACTCGCTCTCATATCTACTCCTTAACTCAATAGTTAAGTTTTCTACCGCATGTAAAGCTAAATGCTGCTCTTCTTCAGTTCCTTCTTGTGCAACTCTGGTATATTCGTCTATTACTCCACTTAAATTCCTCCTAATTCTTTCAAAAACTCTGCTTCCTTCTTTATTTTTTATTTCAAAATTACCATGAATAAACTCTTTAACCCTATCTCTATCAATATCTACAACCTTTGGGGATCTTAAAAATTCTTCAGCAACACCAAACTCTTCTCCACCCCACAGTGCATCTTTTGCACTATTAAAATCAGGCATTTTTGGATCCTCAACTCTTATTGCAGTCATTTCCAAAACATTACCTTTTCTTTTTCCTACATAAGCAAAACCATATTTTCCAAATCCGTCCTCTTCTGCTCCTGGTGGACTAAACCAAACAACTGTTCCATCTGGATTTTCTCTAACTTGGTCAGTTAAACTAACTAATCCTTCTAATTCCGCTCTTTCTCTTGATGAATTTTGTCCATCTTGAATCCTAATTTCTATTGCTTTTTTTGCTTTATCTACCATTAGCTCACCGCTTGCTGGATCAACCAAATTACCATCAACTAAATCTAAAGTATAATTAAATTCAGGAACCTCTAATCTATATTCGGCAAGATATGAAACAACATCATCTTCTATCTGTTTTCTCGATGCAGTTTTGTAAAATTCGTGCCTAAAAGCTTGAGCTTCAGTTGTTACCGGAGTTCTTCTAGTTTTAATATCCACAACATCTGCTAATTGAGGCCTACTAATAGATGCCACGTCAAGCTTAAGAGCATTATTGCCAATTGTTGTAACCTGTGACTTTCTTGAAAATTCTATTACATTTGCCGTTCTTCTTTCTTTACTCATAAAAAAACTCCTCTAAATCTTTCGAGAAGTTTTCTCTTGCAAAAACAGAACTTCTTGCTCGGAAGATTTATTTATCCCTTTTTGGGAACGGGGCTCTGACTTTAACAGTTGCGGCACAGCGTAGGAGTCTCACCTACTTCACCCGAAAAATTATTCTCTACTTTTCCAAAGTAGTTCTTTATTTTTTTCTTTGTAATTTATATCTCTTGCATACATAAATAAAAGATCTGAAAGCCTGTTTAGAAAAACAATAATATCTTTATTTACTTTTTCTTTTTCAGATAACTCTACTACTCTTCTTTCCGCACGTCTTACCAATGTTCTTGCAAAATGTAAACTTGAGCCTACTTTTCCTCCGCCTGGAAGAATAAAATTCTCAAGTTTTGGGAGTTTTTTAGTTAATAAATCAATTTCTGACTCAAATTCTAATACTCTCTTATTTAAATAGTTGGATAAATTCTTATTTTTATATCCTGATTGAGAAGCAAGTGATGCTCCTATCTCAAATAAATCTTTTTGAATAAGAATTATTTTATCTTTAAGTTTTTTATCTTTATTAAAAGACAAAGCTACTCCTAAATAGCTATTTAATTCATCTATTGTTCCGTATGCATTAACACGAAGACTGCCTTTAGAAACAGTTTTTCCTGCATAAAGTGATGTTTTACCTTTATCTCCAAACTTTGTATAAATTGACATATTTAAAATCCTAACTTTAAAACTTCTAAAAGATTAGTTATCGTATAATTTGGTTTTCCAGTTTCTTCGCTTGGCAAATAATCTGCAAACTTTCCTTTTTTAATCCAAACTGTTTTGCATCCGCTTTTAATTGGAAACTTTAGTCTTTTCATATAATCATCAACTACTAAAATCTCCTCTGTATTTAGCTTCAAATTGCCAAATGCGTTTCTGAAAAGTGAATCTTTGTCTGCTTTATGAAATAGAGCAAGTGTTAGGTATTTCCAAAGATCATATTTTTCTATTTTTGCAAATCTTGACTCAATATCTCCATCAGTAGCAAGCGATACTATTGCAACTTTGTACTTTTTTGAAAAATATTCCAAAACCTCAATTGTCTCATCAAAAAACTTATCGTTTTCTTTATCGAAGATTGTTCTTCCCCAGTCAAAAATTACTGCTTTAATCATTAATTAACACTCTGAGTAACCACAAGAGTAGCATTTCTTGCAGCCTTCTTCATAGGCAAGAGTTGCTCCTCCGCATTCGGGGCAGATATCATATAGTCCAGTTGATGTTCCTTGGCTAACTGACAAATCACCAGATGGTGTTTGAAGAGTTAATTGCTCTAGTTTTACAATCTCTTCTTTTACTCCTTCTACTTTATCAGTATCAATTGGAATATGAGTTATTGCTTTTCCATTTGAATGACCATTGCCGTTGGTAAGCCCATTTCCATTTGAGTGTCCGTTGGTTAATTTCTTATCTTCTACTACTCCATTTACTCTAAAATCAAAGTGTTTGGAAAGTACTTTTGCAACGGCATCTGGAAGAGATCTAACCTTATTTTCTCCAAAACCAACACTTCTTGCCCCTCCGATTCCAATTAGTTGGGCTACTACGTGTCTTACTCTTTCCCTAGGAGGAAGTTGACCGTTAATTCTAAGATTTAATGAAATCATTCTGCCAAGCGCATCAGCCATAGCTGCAACATCTGATCCTGATTTACCTACAATAATAAATACTTCAAAAGGTTGATTATTTGTATCGTGGTTTATTGTTATCCATGTTTTTCCAACTGGTGTTTCTGTTCCGTAGGTAACGCCTTCTACCATCATTGGCCTTGGAACCACTGGCACAGAAATAGATGGTAAGGCTTGCTGAGGAGCTACTTCTTCTTTCTTCTCTTCTTTTCTTGATAAAACTCCCTCTCTTGATCCTTCTCTCATATATGTAATGCCTTTAAGACCCATATCAAAAGCCATTTCATAAAGTCTTTTAACATCATCAACTGTGTGAGTTTTAGGAGCATTTACAGTTTTAGAAATCGATGAGTCGATATAATCCTGGGCAACTGCCTGAACTCTAATATGATCTTCTGGTGTTAAGTCATTAGCTGAAACAAAATAGTCTGGTCTTTGTGCTTTTGGATTTTGTTTTTTCCACTCTTCAAAAAGCGGATGATACATTAAATGCTCTCCAAGCCTATCTTTTCTTATAAACTCAAATTCATAAACTGGTTCAACTCCGGATGAAACACCAGAAATAAGTGAAGTTGTTCCTGTTGGAGCAATTGTTAAAAGAACTGCATTCCTTATTCCTTGTTTATATACTTTTTGCTTTATTTCTTCAGGGAGTTTTTTAATATGCCAACCTTTTTGATATTTATCTCTGTTGTATTTTGGAAAACTTCCTTTTTCTGCTGCATTATCAGACGAAGCAATATATGCATTGTCTCTTAAAATCTTAAAGATTTTTTCAATAACTGGTAAAGAATCATCTGCTCCATATTTTATTTTCATTTTAATCAGTGCATCTGCAAGTCCTAATATTCCAAGACCGGTTCTTCTAATATCTTTTGCAACCTTTTCGTTTTCTTTATAAAAATAGTGAGTATCATCAATAACGTTATCCAAAAATCTCATAGCCGTTCTTACGTCTTTACCAAAATTGTCATAATCAAATTCTCCTTTTTTATCTACATAGGCTGCTAAATTCATTGCTCCAAGATTACATACTGCCCATGGAGAAAGTGGCTGTTCACCACAGTTATGTGCGTAAAACCCGTTTGCATCAAAAGCATGAAGATTAGGAATTTGAACATCGAAAACATCCTCTTTTCCATCTAGTTCTAAACTTTCTACTGTTGCTACAAACCTTTCTCTATTTAAGGTACGTTTGTATGTACCAAGAAGATTCGCCAATCTAGATGATTTTTGTGTATCTGCAAAATTAATAAGCTGAGAAAAAAGTAATATATTACTCCCGCTTATTACTAATTCATGCTGAGATTTAATATGGTATTCTTTTTCCCCTCCTTTACCATCGGGTAAGAGCTTAGTGCCTGCTAAACGGCGATTTTTGTATATCTTTGAAGCGATACCCAACCTAAGTAACATTCTTTGAGCTGCTTCTAACAAGAATAGATCTGATTGTGATAATCTAACACTTACTCCTTTATTCTGATTTCCTTGTACTGATCCGTCTGTATCAAAAAGTCCTTTAAGCAATCCTTTATAAAACTCGCTTGAGGATTCCTCCATGAGTTTCGTTATTGTTTTATAACCTGGCCTCATTCCTAATTCTTGTGCCAATTGCTTTATTGATGCAAGAGAAAGTCTAAATTCTCCCCGATCTTTTACCTCACTCCATCCGTTAAAATCTGCTCTATGAGGCAAGGACATTGCTATATAAGATACGTTATCCATCGCTGCTTGCTGACCGCTTACCGTTAGACCAACAGCTGTTGCTCTACGGGGTAGCCATGCTGACAAAACTGCTTTATCCTGTTTTAACGTTCCATCTCCAATAAGCATTCCCATAAGATAACCTTCTTTGTAGCTGTAGTTCCCTTTCCAAGCATTGTTACTTATATGGTTTTGTAAGACAACTGAGTCTCCTTTTTGGAGTTTTCCAGCTTCACGCCATTCTGTTTTAAGAGAGTAACGATTCATAGTAGAGACATATTGAATCAGATGGTCTTTTGTTAAACGCAAACTATATCCTTCTTTTGTTTTCAAATGTATAACTGATTTAGTGGCAGTCTTAAAAAATCCCTGAGGATCGGATAAAACATCTTTACCATTTACCCGCGCAACAAATTGTTTTCCAATTAAATCCCGTATTTGACGTGGTCCTTGGAGAGTATGCACCCATGTGTCTGCTGTAAGGCACGGATTCGTGGCCGTCAAAGTTTCAAAATACCATGTATTTGATCTTTTATTTGATCTGTCTAAAAAGTGAAGCCCAGGTTCTGCTGATCTCCAAGCAGCTTGGCAAATTAAATCCCAGAGATATTTTGCTTTAACTGTTTTTATTACTTTTATTTTCCCTCCTATTTTCTTCCATGCATCCATATCTCCTGTCCATTTTTTGTCGTATTTTTTATCATCCAAATCAGCAAAGATTAAATCCCAATTGGCATCTTTTTTAACTGCTTCCATGAAGGCATCTGATAAACAAACTGATAGATTTGCTCCGTTAATTTTAGTTAAGTCCTGTTTTACAGTTATAAACTCCTCAATGTCAGGATGCCAATCATGAAGCATTAACATTAAAGCTCCTCTTCTTGATCCTCCTTGTTGGACAATATCTTTTGTAGCAAGAGAATAAAGTTCTGCCCAATTAAGAGGTCCTGAAGAAAATCCATTTACTTTTTTAACTCTTGAGCCTCTTGGTCTTAAAGAGGAAAGATTTAGACCTACTCCTCCACCGTGTGCCATGATTTCTATCATTTGGGTTAAGTTTTGCATTATTCCACCTCTTGAATCTGGAGGGTTTGGAATAACAAAACAGTTGTAATATGTAACGTCAAAACCTGTTCCTGCTCCTGCTAAAATTCTTCCGCCTGGGAGGAATTTGAATCCATCCATTACGTCGAAGAATTTTTTCTCCCACTTTTTCCTGTCTTTTGGTTTTTCAACTCCTGCAATTCCCTTAGCAACCCTTTTCCACATTTCATCTGGAGTTTTTTCCATTGGGTTTCCTTTTATATCTTTTAAGGAATACCTGTCTAAAAATACTTTTTGTCTTATTCCATCAAGTTTTGTCATATTATTTTATTAATCTTTTTACTTCTTTTTCGAAATCTTCTACGTCTACAAACCTTTTGAAAACGCTGGAAAATCTTATGTATGCGACTTTGTCCAAGCTCTTAAGTCTGCTTGCAACCATTTGTCCGATTCTCTTACTCTCTATTTCAACTGAGTCGGCAGTTCTTAATTCTCTCTCAATCTCGGTTACAATTCTTTCTATATCTTCAAGAGATACCGTTGTCTTTTGACAGGATTGTATTATTCCTCTTTTTAATTTATCTCTGTCAAACTGTTCTCTTCTTCCGTCTTTTTTAATTACTATTAAGTGAATGTTCTCAATTCTTTCGTAAGTCGTAAACCTTTTATTACACTTCGTACACTCTCTTCTTCTTCTTATAGTTTCAAGGTCTTCACTGTCTCTTGTCTCTACTACTTCTGTTTCTTTGCTTCCGCAATATGGACACTTCATAGCTTTTGTTTGACATCTGGCATATATGTAACGTTTCAGTTCTCAAACGCTAGATCTAGTGCCAAAAAAATCATATGGCACTAGCACTAAGGTGTCAACTGTAAATATCTATATCAAAAACGGTCAACATTATTTTTAGCTTCAGATTCTTGATAAAATTTTAAAGACCAAAATTATGGACAAAAAAGATATTCTAAGCCTTGAAAGAGTGGTGATTTAGTGAATATAAAAAATGCTCTAAAGTGTGTAGGTAAGTATCTATTGTGACTTTATTATGAGTACCCTTTCTTGGAAATCTTTTGCTCTTTGCTCTAAGAATTTAAGGTTTAAAAGGATATCTCCCTTTTGGCCTTTTTGCATTTGTAAAATTATTTCTTGGTGTTTTTGAGAAGCTTTTAATAATTGATCAAGTATTGCATTAGTGTCATCCCCTTGTTTTTTTGCTTTTTGAACATTAGAAATTGCGTCTTCAAAATAATTTCCTGATTTTGATAATGTAGTTATTGAAAGTTCCCCTTTTCCTTTTTCTAAAAGAAGTTTTGCTGCGCCTAATCTCTTATCTGCTTGTAAAAGTGAAAATTCAGTTTTTTTAAGTGGATTTGAAATTAAGAATTTCAAAATATTATCTCTAATGACTTTTAAATAATAAAGTGGGTTATCTGGTAAAAGCCCTGGATAAGGAATTTCGTATTGGACTACCTCCATTACTGCAGAAGGTGAAGAATTAGAAGTCTCTTTTGCCAAAGCTTTCGTTGGGTTTATTAAAATAAATAATAGTATTAAAAGAATTAAAAGCTTTTTCATTGAACTCAATTATACAACTTTTTTAGAAAATTCAAAGAGTAATTTTGAAGCTATTTTTACACTTTACAGTTCTGGCGTATGAGGGTTTTTTGAATGAACACCACCAAGCATGATTACTTCTTCTACTAATCTGTTTGCATAACCGTATTCGTTATCGTACCAGGCAATAATTTTTACCATATTTCCAATTACTTGGGTTAAAGATAAATCTACTATTGATGAATATGAACTTCCAATAATATCAGAGGAGACTATTGGATCGTCAGTTACAGCAAGTATTCCATCAAATGATGGAAGCTTTGCGGCATTTCTAAAAGTACTATTAACTTCCTCTTTCGTTGTCTCTCTTTTT
>CAYYJP010000003.1:12630-35961 GCA_964472285.1 uncultured Gammaproteobacteria bacterium
AATAAATGTAAAATCAGATAAAGATCCAACAGCAACCGGAACTCTTATAGCTAAACCGCTAAATAGTCCCCCAAGTTCTGGTAGAGCTTTTGCTGCAGCAATTGTTGCGCCAGTTGAAGTTGGAATAATATTAGAAGCTGCTGCCCTTGCTCTTCTATAATCTTTGTGTCCTCCGTCTTGAAGCTCTTGATCTGAAGTATACCCATGAATAGTTGTCATCATTGCCTTCTCCACTCCAAAAGTGTCTACCATAACTTTTGCTACAGGAGTAATGCAGTTTGTTGTACAAGATGCATTACTTATTGCTTTTTCACCTTGATAATTTTTCTCATTAACAGATAAGACATAGGTAGGAATATTACCATCTTTAACTGGAGCAGACAAAACGACTGCTTTTGCACCAGCTCCTAGGTGTTTTTGCAAACCTATTTCATCTGTAAAATGACCAGTTGATTCAATAACAACATCTACATTTAGCTCACCCCATGGAAGAAGATTTGGATCTTTTTGGGAAAAAACTGGAATCTTTTTATTATCAATTAATAAATAACCAATTAAGTCTACATAAGGAGAGTTTTCTTCCTTTTCTTGATAAGTTACATCAAGCGAATAGATTGGTCCATAAGAAGTGTCATACTTTAGAAGATACATCCAGCCTTTAATATCTGTTGATGATCCTGCGTTTATAGCAACTATTTCTATTTGATCTTGGTATTTTTCAAGTATTACCCTATGAGCAACTCTTCCAATTCTTCCGTATCCGTTAATGGCAGTTCTTATCATACAAATTTAGTATAACAAAGAATAAAAATTAGCGCTTAGATAAAGACTATTCTAAAGCTAAAAGTCCAGGAAGTTTAACTCCTGCTAACAACTCAAGTATTGCTATTACCTATTTAACCATAAAGATTACTGTGTGAGTTAATTGCAACGAAAATTATCTGATTTCCTTCTGTTTTATATAATGCTCGCAAATCACCGCTTATATTAATACTTCTATATCCAAGATATTTTCCTTTTAAAGCGTGGTTATTAAGAATTGGGTTGAATTCGTCTTTTGCAAAAAACACAAGTCTCTCTTTAAGCTTATTTTTTCCTTTTAAAGATAATTTTTTGTAATTTTTCTCAAAATCCCTATGATAGATAATAATCATAAAGAATCCAGATATTCAATTGCTTTTCCAACTGTCTTAAAGCTAGGAGATAAGTTGCGTTTATTTTTTATATCATCTTCAACCGTATCTAATAATTTTTCAAGCTCAGGGGTCATTCTTGGAATATCTGAAAAATAAACTTCACGAGTTCTTATAAAATTCCTAAGTGATGCGTTAATTACGTCACTTAAATTAAGCCCTAGTTCTAAAGCTAGTTTCTGCGCATTTTCTTTTACCTGCGCATCTGTTTTAATATGAATTACAGTTCTCATAGTAACCAAAGTATATACAATAGTTACAAAATTGTCAAACGCCTAAACAACTATTTTTCTAAAGCTAAAAGTCCAGGAAGTTTAACTCCAGCTAAAAATTCAAGCATTGCTCCACCACCAATTGAAACAAACTCAAATTTATCTAATAACTTATGTCTTTTAAGAAAAAGGATCGTATCTCCTCCTCCAACCACTTTGTATGCATTTAAATCTACTATTCCTTTAGCTAAAATTTCTGTTCCATTTTCAGATTTTTTCTCTTCAATAAGACCCATTGGGCCATTCCATATAATAGTAGCTGCACTTTGGCAGACTTGAACAAAATTTTGGGCTGATTTTAAAGTTATATCTTTTGTATCTTGGGTTAGATCTGAAACTAAAAGCATTGATTTATTACCGACTACTTTTTCGTGAGAAACCTTAAGTAGTACTTTTGTATTTTCCGCTATTTCTCCTCCTACTAATACTGAGTCAGCAAAGGAATGCATTTTTTCAACCAGTGGCAACTTTGTTTCTATCTTTGCTCCTCCAATAATTACACAAAGTGGTCTTTTGGGGTTTTGTAAAATACTTGATAATACTTCTACCTCTTTTAAGATCCTAAATCCCGCAAATGAAGGTAAAAATTTGGTAACACCAACAATTGAGGCGTGTTCTCTATGCGAGGAAGCAAAAGCATCATTTACATAAACTTGGGCAAGGCTTGCTAGTTTTTTTGAAAACTGGGCGTCTCCTTCTTCCTCTTTTTTGAAAAACCTAAGATTTTCCAAAAGTAAAACATTTTGTGCTAATTGCCATCCTTCAAAATCTTCAACCATTATTTTCTCTAGTTTTGAATTTATTTTTTTAGAGATAAAATTAGCAACAGGTAAAAGAGAAAATTTATCCTCTTTACCACTTGGTCTTCCTAAATGCCCACAAAGAATTACTAAAGCTCCTTGTCTAACTAAATACTCAAAGGTTTCAAACCAAGCATCAATTCTTGTTGAGTCTTCAATAATTCCATTTTTAATTGGAACGTCTAAATCTACTCTTAAAAGCACTCTTTTACCTTTTACACTTGCCTGCCTTACGCTTTTTAAGTTATAAATCATATTTAATTAGTAAACTCCTGACAAAACATTTCTCCATAAATTCCCCCATCAATTACTCCAACTCCAACTTTTCCAAAATTAACAGATAAAATATTTGCTCTGTGCCCTGGACTTTGCATTAATCCTTTCATAGCAAGATCTGTATTTGGAGCAAGAGCTAAATTTTCTCCTGCATAATTAAAGGCTATATCCGACTGTGCCATCCTGTCAAAGGGAGAAAGACCTTCAGGCGTATAATGAGAAAAATATCCTCTTATAAACATATCTTTACAATGTAGTCTTCCAACTTGAGCTAAACTTTCAGAAAATCTTAACTCGTTAAGACCATTTCTTTTTCTTTCTTGGTTTATTTGATCAAACATCTCTCTCTCCGAAAGCTTATCAACCCTTATGCTTTTTGTTTTAAATTTAAGATCAACACTTTGATTTGTTTGAGGTTCAACTGTTAAAAAAGAAAGTGTCTCATTTACTGCTCCACCAAAAACTGCATTTAAACTTTTGGCAAAAACCTGGGTATTTGCTACAAGTACACTACCAAAACGAGAGTCAGTAACTGAATGTTTCAAAAATACTGAAAAAGGAAGAGCAATAATTAAACTTAAAATAAAAGAAGAAAGAACTATCCCTGATAAAAATCCCGGGATTACTCCAAGAGTCTTTTCAATAAACATTATATTTTTCTTAGAAGAATCTGTTTTTATAAAAAGAGGAATCGTAAATATTAATTTTCTGAAAAAAACATTAAAAATTATTTCAAAAACTATCGCAATAACTAAAAATCCAATTGCGTTTGAAAAACCTTGGGGAATATTAAAAACATTAACTAATATATTTGCTAAGGAACTATAAAAAGAAAGTCCAAAAACAAAAGACAAAACAAAGCTCGTAAAATCAACTAAGGCTGTAAAAAAACCAAGAAAATAACCTTCGACTGCATAAATTATTACTATTATAAGAATAATTACATCTATCCAATTGAGGCCATAATTTGCAATTGAAGGCAAAGAAAGTAATGAGTTTATGTCCATAAAAACATTATAGATGATTGATTGGACTTGGGCAAAGAAGAAGTGGTATTATTATTGAATGGAAAATGGCAAAAAATTGTCTTCAAAAATAACATCTTTTTTCAAAAAACTTAAAAAATTACCAAAAATAAGACTAATTCTTTTGTTTTTTTTAATTACATCTTTTGCAATTTTTTATTTTTATATTTTAAAAGACCTTCCTCTTCCAACGAAATTAAGTAGCTCCTCTACTCCTCAATCAACTCTTATTTATGATCGAAACGGAAAACTTTTATACAATATTTATGATGAGAAAAACCAAATATTTATTCCCTTATCAAACGTTCCAAAATACATGCAACAAGCAACAATTGCTATTGAAGATAAAAATTTCTACGAACATGGAGCAATAGATATTAGAGGAATGGCAAGAGCTGCAATTTCAACTCTTTTTAAGCAGCAACTTCAAGGAGGGTCAACTCTTACACAACAGCTTGTTAAAAATAGTCTTTTAACACAAGAAAGAACTATTCCAAGAAAGATAAAAGAAATAATCTTAGCTTTTGCAACTGAGTTTATTTATTCAAAAAATCAGATTCTTGAGATGTACTTAAATCAAAGTCCATATGGAGGAACCGCTTGGGGAATTGAAGCAGCCTCTCAAAGATATTTTGGTAAAAAAGCAAAAGATTTAAACTTAGAAGAATCAGCTTTGCTTGCCGCTCTTCCTCAATCTCCTACTCTATATTCTCCTTTTGGGTCTCGTCCTGATCTTGCAAAACAAAGACAAATTGAGGTTTTAAAATCAATGGAAGAACAAAGATTTATTACTAAAGCACAAAAAGAAAAGGCTCAAAAAACATCTCTAAAATATAAAAAAATCTCTAATGAAATTGAAGCTCCTCATTTTGTTTTATACATAAAAGACTTAATTATTCAAAAATATGGGGCAAAGGCAGCTCAAGAAGGTGGTCTTAAGGTAATAACAACTCTTGATTTAGATATTCAAAATGCAGCTCAAGCCTCTGTTGCTGCACAAATTAATAGACTTCCCAAATCTTACAGAGTATCAAATGGAGCAGCTGTAGTTACGGATCCAGGCACTGGTGAAATTTTAGCAATGGTTGGATCTAAAGATTATTTTGATAGTGAAATTGATGGAAATGTAAATATTACAACAGCACTAAGACAACCTGGCTCATCAATCAAACCAATTAATTACGCCGTAGGACTTATTAATAAATACAATGCAGCAACCGTCTTTATTGACCAACCTACCTGTTACCCAAATCAAGGAGGACAAAATTATTGTCCAGTAAATTATGATGGGAAATGGCACGGTCTTACATCAATTAGAAATTCTTTAGGAAACTCTTTTAATATACCTGCAGTAAAAATGCTTAAAGTAAATGGGGTACGAACAATGATTGCAACAGCTTCAGCAATGGGAATAACAACATTTACAGATCCTGATAATTATGGTCTTTCCTTAACTTTGGGAGGAGGAGAAGTAAGAATGGTTGATATGGCACAGGCTTTTGGAGTATTTGCAAATGGAGGATATAGAATCAACCTTCATCCAATACTTAAAATTACAGATAAGAATGGAAAAATATTAGACGAATATAATCCACCAACTAGTCCAATTTTTGGAAAAAAAGTTTTACCTGAGGGAGTTTCCTTTATTATTTCAGATATTCTGGCTGATAACGGAGCAAGGCTTGCCGCATTTGGATCAAGTTCAGAATTAGTTATTAAAGGACAAACAGTATCTGTTAAAACTGGTACAACCAATGACTATAAAGATAACTGGACAATTGGCTATACTCCTTCCTATCTCGTAACAACCTGGGTAGGAAATAATGACAATACTCAAATGAGTGGTGTTGTATCAGGAGTAACTGGGGCCGCTCCAATTTGGAACGATATCATGTCTTATCTTTTAAGAGGTAAAAAACCTGAAGGTATAGTAAGACCAGGTGACGTAATTCAAAAACAGGTTTGCTCTGACACAGGAGCCTTACCACCATCTGAAGGATCATGCACAACAAAACTTGAGTATTTTATCAAAGGCTCTGAGCCAAAAAATAAACAACCAGGCACAACACAGGTGTGGATAGACAAAAATACACAAGATTTAGCTAAAAAAGGACAAACTGACAATCTTGAATTAAAAGACGCAGTTGTCTATACAGATCCAACTGGAGATCAATATTGCCTATCTTGCCCACACCCAACGCCAGAGCTAAGCCCAACCCCTACTCCCTAACCCCTTTTAAAAAATCTACACCTATAGTATAATCCATCAACTCTATCTTATATGAAGTTTCTTGCATACATTGTTACTCTTATATTCGTTGGTCTTGCAACCATCGGTGACTTTGTGATCTTCTATGCTAAGGCTCTATCTATAATATCCCTTTTGCTTATTAGGTTAATTTTAAATACTCCAAAAACTATTTTTAAAAAGGCTTTTAATGCTGTTAATCTTATTAAAAATAAAATAACCTCTAGCTTGCAAAAAATTGACACAAAATCAAAACTTACAAAGTTTAGAATTCTACTTTCTTTAAAATCATTTAGAAGAAAACTAAGAAGAAAGAAAAAAAGACTTGATAAGAATCAAAAAGAAAAAATAAAAGAAATTGAAAAAAATGCTGTTAGCGTTTACCCAAAACCAAGACATTTATGGATAAAATTAAAATATTTCGTATTTGGTTTTATAATTTGTATTGTTTTTGTACTCTTACCTCTTTCAACCTATTTTTTCCTAAATAGTCTTCCTAGCCCAAAACAATTAGCTAATAGACAAATTCCTCAAACTTCTAAAATCTATGATAGGAATGGAAAAATTTTGTATCAGATTTATGCTAATGAAAACAGAACACTCGTTCCCCTATCATCAATTCCAAAAGATTTAATAAACGCAACGATTGCTATTGAAGATAAATATTTTTATACAAACCCTGGTTTTGATATTGAGGGAATAGCTAGAGCAGGAGTTGCAAATCTTTCCGGAAAACCAATTCAGGGAGGCTCAACCATTACCCAACAGCTAATCAAATCAACTCTACTTTCTCCTGAGCGAACAATTGAGAGAAAATTCAAAGAAATTATTTTAGCTTTCTGGGCAGAAAAGATTTATACAAAAGACCAGATTCTTGAAATGTATTTTAACCAAGTTGCTTATGGAGGAACCGCCTGGGGAGTTGAATCAGCAGCCCAAAGCTATTTTGGAAAAAGCGTTAAAAACTTAACTCTTGCTCAAAGCGCATTCTTAGCTGGAATGCCTCAAGCTCCAAGTGATTACTCTCCTTATGGAGAAAACCCAAATCTTTGGAAAAAAAGACAAAGAGACGTATTAAATAAAATGGTTTCTTTAAGATTTATTACTAAAGAAAGAGCAGAGGAAGCTTTAAATGAACTTTTAGTTTTTGAAACACCCCAAACTCCAATCTACGCACCACATTTTGTAATGTACGTAAAAGAATTACTTATTAAAAAATATGGATTAACTATGGTTGAAAAAGGTGGACTAATTGTAACAACATCTTTAGATTTAAAAACTCAAGACATGGCTCAAGAAATAGTAAGAAATGAAGTTGATGCAAATAGTGCATTAAATCTTACAAATGGTGCAGCCTTAGTTACGAATCCAAAAAATGGTGATATTTTAGCAATGGTTGGGTCAAGAGATTACAACGATCCAAACGGAGGAAACGTAAATCTAACAACAGCTCTAAGACAACCAGGTTCTTCTATAAAACTCGTTACTTATGCAGCTGCAATGTCTAACGGTTTTACAGCAGCAACAATTTTAGACGATTCACCAGTAACATATAGAGTGGCTGGCGCTCCTGACTATTCTCCTGTAAATTATGACGGAGCATTTCATGGGAAAATTCCTTTACGAATTGCTTTTGCAAACTCATTTAATATTCCTGCTGTTAAAACTCTTGCAAAAATTGGTATTCCAACTATGATAGCAACAGCTAAAAAAATGGGAATAACAACTTGGAATGATCCACAAAATTATGGACTTTCCCTTACTCTTGGGGCTGCAGAAGTTAAAATGACAGATATGGCAACAACTTATGGAGTTATAGCAAATCAAGGACAAAGAGTAGATATAAATCCAATACTAAAAATAGCTAATTATGCAGGTGAAGTCTTATATCAAAAGAATGGAATAGAAAAAAGACAAGTATTAGATAGTGGAATTGCTTTTATTATTGCAAATATTTTAGCTGACAATAATGCAAGAAGCTGGGAATTTGGATTAAACTCTCCACTAAATATTCCAAAACATAAAGTTTCAGTTAAAACAGGAACTACTGACAACAAAAGAGATAACTGGACAATTGGATTTACCCCTTCCTATCTTGTAGCAGTATGGGTTGGTAATAACGATAATAGCCCAATGAGCCAAACTCTTGCCTCAGGTATTACAGGCGCTGCTCCAATCTGGAATAAAATTATGACTAATTTACTAGGAAACGTAAATACACTTTCTTATAATATGCCTGATAACGTTGTCCAGAAAAAATGCGGACAGAAAACTGAATACTTTATAAAAGGAACAGAGGCAAATGTAAGCTGTAGCCAGATAGCAACTCCAAGTGGAATGTTAACTCCAAGCACGTTAATCTCTAATTAAACTATAGAGCGCTTGATAGGCTTTTTGTGGATCACTACTATTAAATAGAAAGCTTGTTGTTACAAATCTATTTGCTCCAGCGTTTTTAAGATCCATAATATTTTTATCATTTACCCCACCGTCAACTTCAATTGGAATATTAGTAATTTCTCTTATTTTTTTAATTTTATCAAGTGTCTGTGGCATCAAAGATTGCCCTGATGCTCCAGCGTTTACACCCATAAGTAAAACAAAATCTAAGTCATCAAGTAAAACATTAATTTTGTCAATTTCTGTTTCTTGGTCAATTGCTATTCCCACTTCTCCTAAAAGTTGACCTTTAGCAATAAATTCTGCAATATCTGGCATTTTTTCAATGTGGCCAATAAATCTTTTAAAACCAGCCTTTGCAAAAGAATCTAAATACAAAACTGGGTTATCTGTCATTAAGTGAACTTCAAAGAAAAGTTGACTTGTATATTTTGCAAAAGGATTTGGATCTAAAAAAGTAGTATTTGGAGAAAACTTACCATCAATTAAATCTATATGAACAGTGCTTGAAAAAGTTTTTATTTTTTCAATTCTTTCCTCGATCTTTTCCCAATTATTTTCTAAAACCCCAGGAATTATTTGCATGAGTTTTATAAGTTATTTAATTTTCCTACCCTTCTATTGTGGTTTTCATTTGGAATAAATTCAGTTTGTAAAAAGACTTCAATAAAATCTTGAGCTTTTTCTAGATCGGTAAAATCAGCGGATAAGGAAAGAACATTTATATCATCTGCTTGTCTTGCTTTCTCAATTTGCTCCACTGATTGACCCAGAGAGCATCTAATTCCTTTTATTTTATTTGCAGCAATTTCAACTCCTGCGCCTGAACCACAAATTACAATTCCTCTTGAATCTATATTTTCAGATACGTTTTGCCCAACATTTATGGCATACTCAACAAAATCATCGTTATCTACAAATTCATTTGCTCCTAGATCTTTAACTTCAAAATCATTATCCAAAAGAAATAATTTAACTTGATTTTTTAATTCAAAACCTCTGTGGTCTGCGCCTAAGAAAATAGTCATTACTTACCTATTATAACCAAAGCGTCGGTGGAAAAACTATCACTAAGATCTGAGGAGGATGTAGAAACTGTATATTCTTTTGCTAAATCATTTTTAAGAAGAGCTAGGTATTTACTACTTCCTGCCTTTATCTGAATTGTTACGCCTGTATAATCTTGCGTTTCCGCGTTTTGAGGAGAAGATACGTCATATCCTAAGTTTGTTAAGAAATCTACACCAGTTTTAGCAACTCCAGACTCTCCGCTTCCATTTTGAACTGTAACTGTTAAATCACTTCTATTAATACCCGTTGTACTATCAACTGGGTTTTGTGTTGGCTTTGGAGTTGGTGTTTGGCTTGGCTCCTCTGTAGGCGTTGGCGTTTCTTCTTCAAGAGCTGGCGTTGGGGAATCTGTTGGAATAATAAATTCAGTTGGAGTTGGTGTTTGAGAACTAGTTTTATTATCTGAAGATTTTTGTGAACCTAAAATACTGTAACCAATAAATGCGAGTACTAAAAATATGACAAAACCAATTAAATATAAAAATCTTTTATTGATCTTCTTCTTTGGGGCAGGAGCAAACTGAGTAGGCGTTTCAAAATTTTGAGTTTCTTCCATCTGCCTATCTTCCTTAGGGGTAACAATAGCACATAGAATTAATTTTTGCAATAAGACCTAAAGAGCTAATCTGATATAATGAATACTCACATGAAAAAACTGCTCTTTTTACTATTTTTTGCAATTTTTGTATCTGCTTTTTTTGTTTCTTTTGTTTATGCACAAAACCAAGATTGCGAAAATACTTCTTCCTTAGACCTTGATCAGATAGGAAAATGTCTTGATCAATTAAATGATGCAAAACAACAGTCTGAAAAGGCAACAAAACCCTTAGAAGACCAGGTAAATGCAATCACAGCCAGAGTTAATTTTATCGAAAGAGATTTAGTTATTAAAGAGAAAAATATAAATGAGAGTTATAAAAATTTAGAGAAACAACAACAAACTTTATATGCAACAATTAGAGATTACTACATTAAGTCTTATTACAACTCCCCACTTTTGCTTTTACTTTCATCAAATTCAGTTTCTGAATTAACTCAAACTCTTGAATATCAAAAAGTGGCAACAGATAGAGATAAAGCAATAATCACAAATATAGTTATTTCCATAACCAATCTCGAACAAAGACAAAAAGAACTTGAAAGCGAGAAAAAAGAAATAGTAGTAGTTAAAGAAAAACTTGATAAAGTAGTTGCGGAAGCAAAAACCTATCAAGCCTCTCTTTCTTCTAAGATTGCAAAACTATCTGCAAGGCAACAAGAAATTTTAGCTCAAAGACTGGCAAGTCTTAATATTCCAAGATCTGCAAGTACTGGCATGTCTGGCTGCGTTGATGATAGAGACAAAGACCCAGGTTTTTCTCCAAAATTTGCCTTCTTTACTTACGGCGTTCCAAACAGGGTTGGACTAAACCAGTATGGTGCAAACGGAAGAGCAAAGGCTGGACAAAATGTTGAAACAATTCTTAATGCTTATTACCAAAATTTTGAACTTAAAAAAGACTACTCGGCAGACATTAACATCAACGTTGAAGGTTATAGTGGATACAACATTGAAGAATACGTAAAAAGAATTTATGAAATGCCTGAATCTTGGGAAATGGAAGCTTTAAAAGCACAGGCAATTGCCGCAAGATCATATGCTCTTTCCTATACCAATAACGGCGCAGGATCAATTTGTACAACTCAAAGCTGTCAAGTATTTAAACCAGATCCAAAAGGAGGACGTTGGGAACAAGCAGTTAATGAAACAAAAGGTTGGGTCATGGTTTCCGGTGGAAATCCAGTAAAAGCTTGGTATTCTTCAACTCATGGAGGATATATCTTCTCAACAGATGAAATTGGCTGGAGCTCTACTTCTTGGACAAAACACGCAACAGACACAACAAATGGATCTGCTGGTAATTTTAACGAACTTTCTTCCAATGCATACGATAAAGATTCTCCATGGTTTTATTGCGACTGGGGATCAAGAAGCCAATATAATAAAACTGCTTGGCTAAAGTCTTCAGAAATTGCAGATATTACCAATATAATAAAACTTGCTAAAGCTGATGGATCAACTACTGAGCATTTATATCAAATAGATAAAGGAAACCCTGCAGGAACTGAAACTTGGAATGAAGATAGAGTAAAACAAGAACTTAGAGGAAGGGGCATTACTCCTTATAACAATGTCTCAAGTGTTTCAATTTCAGCTGACTTTGGATCAGGCAGAACATCAACTGTTGATATTTCAGGAGATGCAGGCTCTACTTCAATTAGTGGTTCAGAGTTTAAAGATTGGTTTAACCTTCGTGCTCCTGCTAATATACAAATCGTCGGTCCGTTGTATAATATAGAGCAGAGATAATTTATGCCAGATATTTTTGTTGCTACGGACAAACAGATAGATAATTCTACTTCGACAGAAGATAAAACTTTAAGTCAAGATAAAAACACGCTTCCATTAATTACCGAGGAGGAACATCCACATCCTAAAAGAATGCATCTTTTCTCCTCCTTTTATAAAAATCCAAGAGGAATACATTTTAAAAATCAGGAAAAGGAGGAAAAAATACTTTTGTTTATAAGAAGAGCCATGATAACAAACTTTAAGTGGATAGTTACAAGCATATTTTTATTCATACTACCTCTTTTAATATATTTATTTGTTAATTTTGAAGGACAAATTATCACCTTTCCAGCTATTTATATTATATATTTCCTACTCTTTTACTACATAATTATTTTTTCTTATATCTATGTTAACTTTATTACTTGGTATTTTAATATTTCCTTTGTAACCAATATCAGAGTTATAGACATAGATTTTTCAGGACTTATCTATAAAAATATTGCTGCTACAAAACTTACTCTTATCCAAGATGTTAGCTTTATTCAATCTGGAGCTGTAAGAACTTTTTTTAACTATGGTGATGTTTTTGTTCAAACAGCAGGAACCCAGACAAATTTTGAATTTGAAGCAGCACCACAGCCTGAAAATGCAGTTCATATTATTGAGGATTTAATAGGAAAACCAAATGAACGTATTTAATTTACTTTTTTCAGAAAACATAATACTTGCACTTGCCAAAGTGTTCTTTCTTGCTACTGATTTGATGTTCATACTTTTCTTGATTGTCGTTTATAGACAGGTAACTCTTATGCAAGCACTTGTTAATGACACCAATGATTCTTTTGTTTTAAAATCTATCATAGTTATCCTAATTATTGGCGCTGTTTCGCTTTTTTTGACAGCCCTTGTTATACTATAATGGCAATATGGCAGAATCTAACTTAAACTTTGCAAAAATTGTAGCTAACCCAACTTCATTTGGTTGGTCCCAAGCATATAGCGCTGGAAAGCTTTTTGCTGTAATTTCTTTAGAGAAAGAGCCAGAAGTTGAAGAAAAAGATTATTTAAATGTAGTAGGAAAAGAAATATTAAATACGCTAGAGCAAGAATTCTTTACTCTAGAAACCAAAGATCTTGAATCAATAAGACAAGCTGTATTAACAACTCTTCAAAAAGTTCCTCAAAATGTTTCTCTTTCATTTGTAGCAGGATCTATTGTTGGAAATGTCTTATATTTATATATCTTAGGTAATGGAAAAGCTGACATTAAAAGAGATGGAACGCTGGGTACCCTTCTTGAAGCAAGCGACCAGGCAAATGATTCATTAAAAGAAGCTTCAGGTTTTTTACAAAACGGTGATGTTTTAATATTGCAAACCAAAAAGTTTTCAGAAGTAATTTCAGACTCTACTCTTTTAGAATTTTTGGAAAGCTCAAACATCTCTGATGCTTCAGAAAATCTTGCTCCATTAGTTCATGAAAAAGAAAATCCAACAGCTGCAGCAGTGCTTGTAAATTACAAAGAGCAGATAAGCGCAGAAACATTTGCAGCACAAGAAAAACCCCAAGTAACACATGCTCAAGAAGAACCACAAGCAGAAACTCAACCAACCAATACGCCTGAATATTTTGCTACTGAAAATGTAGCACCAAAATCAAATTTACTCTCCTCTATCTTAGCTCCTTTATCCATTTTTAAAAGAGTAAGAATTCCCTCATTCTCAAATCTTAGTAAACCAAGAAAAATTATATTGTTAATCATATTTGTGATCGTAGTTTTGTTTGCAGGCAGTGTTTTCTTTGCTCTTGACAAACAAGGAACAGAAAAAGTTCAAAGCCAGTTTAATAGCATTTATCCATCTGCACTTAAAAAATACGAGGAAGGACAAGGCCTTATAGACCTAAACCAATCGCTTGCAAAAGATAGCTTTGAACAAGCAAAGAAAATATTAAATGACGGAAAAGATACTCTACCAAAAGGGTCTGAGGAAGAACAAAAAGTATCACAGCTTTTGGTAAAAATAGACAGCGCTCTTGGCTCTTTTGCTACCTCAGAATCAGTTAGCGCAAACGCCGTTGATCTTTCTCAAAGTCCATACTTAAGCGTACAAACAAAAGAATCTGCTCTCTACTTTACCAGAGACGATAAAACAACTTATTTAATCGATAGCAAAGAACTTTCTTCAATCACAAACGGAGCAAGTTTAGCAAAATCTCTCTTTGAAAATGACGGTGATTGGAAAACAGTTGGAGGACTTGCTACTTATAATACAAATCTCTATGTATTAGATAAAGATCAAAATCAAATCTTAAAGTTCTTAAATACAGGCTCTACTTATCAAAAATCTAATTATTTCCCAGAAAGCGTTACTCCAGACTTTTCCAAAGCAGTCTCAATTGCAATTGACAATAACGTTTATGTTTTATTTAGTGATGGCGTTGTTGCTAAGTACTTTAAAGGAAAAGCAGAAGATTTTTCTCTAAAAGGATTAGATAAACCACTTTCAAATCCAACCAGAATTTATGCAAATCCTGACTTTGATAATATTTATATCTTAGATAAAGGCAATTCAAGAGTTGTAGTATTTGATAAAACAGGGAGCTTTAAAGCAGAATATCTTTCAGGTGTTGTTAAAAATGCAAATGATTTCGAAGTTTTAGAAAGCGATAAAAAAATCTTTATCTTAAACGATAACAAAGTCTTCCAAATAGACCTCAAATAAATTGCCATTTCCCCTGTTTTGACGTATCATTAAGCCTATGAAGATCACAAATAAGAAGGCGTTTTTCGATTATCAACTACAGGATTCCTTTGAGGCAGGAATTACTTTGTATGGTCATGAGGTAAAATCAGTCAGACTTGGTAAAGCAGATTTATCAGGAAGCTTTGTAAGAATCATTGGCATGGAAGCTTATCTTGTTAATGCTAAGATCTTTCCCTATCAACAAGGGCAAGTAGAAGGATATGACCAAAATAGAACCAGAAAACTACTACTTCATAAAAAAGAAATTATTTCTTTAAAGTCTAAAACTGATGGAAGTAATCTTTCTTTAGTTCCTGTTTCGATGTATTTAAAAAAAGGGTTTATTAAAGTTGAGGTAGCACTTGGAAAAGGAAAGAAGCAATATGACAAGAAGGAAACCATAAAAAGACGCGATATTCAACGAAATGTAGAGCAAGAATTAGCCTCATAAACTTGACTTTTTAGCTTCAATCAGCTAGAATTACGACATTGGGGATGCAATTGCATCGACAAGATTTCGCACTTTAAAAAATGCAAGCCGTCTTTGATTTATAGACGTAAAACAAATATCAAAAAATAAATGCTAAAAAAGCATTATTAGCTGAAAAGCTTGCGATTCTTCGCGAGCTCGCCAGTTTTCAAAGACAGCCAGCTTTGGCACTAGCTGCTTAAGCTTTCTGTTTAGAATGTCCTTAAGATTTTCTCCTAGGTGGAATCTTCTGGGCATAAACTTAGCCTAGGAATTAATAAGGAAGTTGGTTAGTTCCTTATCGAATTTATAACCTTGACCTTACTTATGGAAGTTTATTTTCAAAGAGTAGGGTGATCAAAAAACAATAAACTAAGCTTGTAGAAATTTTTAAATTGTTTTCTTGGACTCGGGATCACTTCCCGACATCTCCACATAAACCCTGACATAATGCTCAGGGTTTTTATTATATTTGCCTAATAACATCATAACCCTTGATATTGCCTACAAAAGCAAAAGCTATGATTTTTCTGAAACCAATTTTTAGTGCCTTGAGTTTTTTTGCTGTCTCGTTAAATGATGCTCCGGAACCTGCAACATCGTCTATTAATAATATATTTGCAAATGATGGCTCTTTTATATTTTTAATATAAATACTGCTCTGTGCGTTGATAACTCTTTCATTTAAGGAAGATAGAGTTTTTTGAGGAATAAGAATGTCTCCGCTGCCTGCCTTTACCAAATCCACCTTAGGTAAGCTTAAGTTTAACCTAGATTCAAGCTCATCCATAAATTGAAGCTTTCGGGGAAGAGTCGGAGGAATAAAACATACGGCATTAATATTATATGTCTTTATTATTTTCTCTATATATGGCTTACCCAATGTTGCTATTTTGTCTATTAAATTTTTATCTTCAATTTGCTTTGCATACATTACAATCTTTGCAAGTTTGGTTCTACCAAATAATGGCAGACTATAAATAGTCTGGTAAAACAGCTTATCTACATACTTTACGGGAAAATCTGAAAGCTTACTGCTTGCATCTATTAACCCCTCTTTAGTTTTATGTTTATCAATATTTTTAAACGCTTTTGCATACTCTTTGACAAGTAAGTCTATTTGCTTATTTTTCTGGTATATTTTTGCCCAGTAGATAAAACCTTCCATTCCATATAAAAGATTACCGACAGGGGTAATTGAGAGAAAGTTTGCGTTAATAATCTCTTCTAATTCTTGAGGAAACTTCAATTTTCCTATTTCAACCGGAAGTTTTGAAGACAAAATGTAAAAAACAAGAGGAGGCTTACCTGCCTTTTCCAATATGCCCTCTAACACAAGCTTCCTGAGCTGCTTGTGAATAGCCATATTGCTTAAGCCAAAATAGTTAACTAAATCATGAGGCCTTGCCTGGTGATTCTGCTTTATATACTCAATTATCCTGTCTCTAGTACTACTCATAGTTTATAGTTTACTATAAACTATAAATTATGTCAAGTCTAACCTGCAAGGGTTAATCCATACGCCTTTTCTATTCCTTTTTTCTTGAGTAATTCCGTTGTCTTTCTTAAGACAAACCCTGTTTTAACGAAATCGTCGATAAGAAAAACATTAGAAATTCTTTTATCTAATTTATTAATTTCTAAAACTCTAATTTTAAATTTTTTACCCAAAGATTTTGCTAAAATCTCAGCTTGATTATATCCCCTCTTTCTAAAATCTTTGTTTGCTAAAGGAATTGGTACAAAAACAAAATCTTTTCTTTTAATAAGCTTCATAAAGCTTTCATTTTGAATAATACTTTCGTAAAAAAGCTCTGTTAAGATATTTGTTAAGTCTAGTAAGTAAGGTTTATTTTTAAAACTGTAAATTAATTTTCTGGCAATAAAATTGTATCTAATAGCACTAAAACAGCCATCAATTGTATATTTTTTACTGCAATACTTATGGGTAAAATTACTTAAACTTTGTCTTTTACAAACTAAACAAATATTTTTTGTATCAAAAGAGATAAAGCTAAAACAATTAGGACAAATATAATCACCTAGTATTTTACAATTAATACATCTTTTTGGAAAAATGTAATCTAAAATTCCCATAGATAGTCTCTAATAAATACTATATACTAATTGTTGAAATGGCAAAAATATATATTTTTAGACACGGACAAACAGAGGATAATATAACGCATACTTTCTCTGGATTTAGAAATCCTCCTCTTAATGAAGATGGTATAAGAGAATCAAAAGAAATTGCAGAAAAATTAAAAGAGGTAACGCCAACAATTGCCTATCAATCAGATCAAATTAGAGCTCAAGAAACTCTACGAATTGTTTTAGAAAACTATCATCCAAATGTAAAAGTAATTACCGATGCAAGAATAAAAGAAAGAGATTATGGAGATTTAACTGGTCAAAATAAGGATGAGGTAGCTAAAGAAAATCCTGAGCAATATAAACTTTGGCATAGATCCTATGACGTTCCCCCACCAAGCGGAGAAAGCGTTAAAATGGTTGAAGTTAAAGTGCTAGAGTTCTTAAATGAAGTTATTCCTACCTGGAAAAGTGATGATATTATTTTTATTTCCTCTTCAGCTAACGCAATAAGGCCAATGCGAAGATATTTTGAGCATTTAACTACAGAGCAAATGTGTTCTTACGAATATATTCCTGCACAAATCTTTGAATATCAAATTTAGCTTCAATAAGTAATACTTTATATATTAGTAATTACTTGACAACTTAAGTATTTATTTCTATACTGTTAGTTATCATGAATGGTTTTTCTACAATTACTCAAAAAGGACAAGTTGCTATACCTAAATCTATTAGAGATTATTTCAACATAAAACCCTCTGATAAGATTTATTTTGAAGTGAAAAATGACAATATTATTGCTCGCCGCCTTTCTTCTATAGATGAGATGCGCGGGATTGTTAAAACGCACAAATTATTATCAAAAATAGAACATAAAAGGGCAGTTAAAAAAGCTGTTTTGCAAAAATTTAGAGATAAAAAGCTTAGGGAAAATATTCAACCTTAGTAAATATATTTATGAGGATAATTGTTGATACAAATACTCTTATTCGTTTTTTTACCGATGATATTCCCCAAAAAGCAAAGCTTGTTGAAAAACTCTTAAAAGATAGGCAAGATATATTTATTCCAGACGTAGTTTTTCCAGAGCTAGAGTATATATTAATTTATGAATATAAATTCCCCAGAAAAAAACTTTTTGAGATTTATGCTTTTTTAGCTTCCCAGAAGAATATTTCTCTTTCAGAAAATGTGCGAAAAGCAATTATAATATTTTCAAAAACAAAGCTAGATATGGCAGATTGCATTATTGCAGCCTCATCTCTAAAAGGATTGCTTGCAAGTTTTGACAAAGAGCTTTTGCAGGTTGATAAAATTAAACCATTTTGGAAATAAGAACATTCTTCACTTACTAATTACTTCTGCAGTCTTTGAATATCAAGTTTATCTACTTGCGGAGGGTGTGGGAGTCGAACCCACTCAGGGTTATTCACCCTGCAGGTTTAGCAAACCTGTCTCGTAACCGGCTGAGTCACCCTCCAAAATATCTCAATAATTCCAATTGAGAGCTTAAGCTCCTTTATTATACAGCCAAACTCTATTATTTTCTACTCTAACTGTATTTTCAATATTGACAAAAGTGTATACTTTGTATATACTTTATTTATATGAATACGGCAATTATTAATATAAAAACTAATCCTTTAGTTAAAGAAAAAGCTCAAGAGATAGCGGGAGAATTGGGCTTTAGCCTTAGTTCCCTGATTAACGCCTACCTTAAACATTTAATAAAAACTAAAACCGTATATTTTAACGCTAGCGAAAATCCAACAGAATACTTAATTAGCGCATTAGAAGAATCAAAAAAGGACATAGAACAAAACAGAGTCTCTACCCAATTTACTAAGGCAAAGGATGCAATCTCTTGGTTAAATGATCCTCAAAAGAGATATAAAAATGAAAATTAGATATACCAGGAGATTTGTAAAACAATACGAAAAAATAGATACGAAGATCCGCAAGGCATTTGCAAACCGATTAAAATTATTTATAGAAAATCCGCAAACCCCAATACTTAGAAATCATTTCCTAAAAGGAAGTTTAAATCACTACAAAAGCATTAATATTACCGGTGATTGGCGTGCTTTATACTCACAATCTCAAGAAGAAAAACAGATAATAACTACTTTTGAAATGATTGGTACACATAATCAGCTTTATAAATAAAGTATAATCTTATTAACTGCAAAAGTTACAGAAAACTTATTAGATTATAAATTAATTTATGCTTAAAAAAATACAAATCTTTCTACACGAGGACTATCTTCGTTCACTAATGTTTGGCCTTCAAGATGGAATAGTGTCAACTACAGGAGTTGTTGTTGGAATATCAACCGGAATAAGTAATAAAGAAATTATAGTTCTTGCTGCTTTAGTTGCAGTTATGGTAGAAGCTTCATCAATGGCAGCAGGACAGTATTCAAGTGAAAAAGCAGTTCATCAAATGGATAAAACTGGAAAGCATACCGATAATCTTTATGTTGGTGCATTAATTATGTTTGTTGCTTATATTATTGGTGGAGCTTTTTCTATAATACCAACGCTTATCTTTGATCAGCCTCTTGCAAGAACTCTTGCTATTGTCTCTGCATTTATAGGACTTTTTGTAATAGGTTATATAAAAGGGCAGCTCGTTGAGCATAAGCCTCTTAGAAGCGCTTTTGAGCTATTCTTTATTGGATCTGTTGCAACCATTGTTGGAGTAGTTGTGGGTTACTTCCTAAAGGTTTAGATCCTAAGTGCGGAGAGGGGGAGATTCGAACTCCCGAAGAACTTACGCTCTTAATGGTTTTCAAAACCATCGCACTAGGCCAACTATGCGACCTCTCCTTAAATCCTATTATACTCAAACTTAAGGCTAATTACTAGTTTTTTAAGGTAAATTTTATTTGACTTATTTTTTTTAATCCTCTAAAGTTAGAATATGGCTGAAGAAAAAAAACATCATCCAAATGAACACGAGAATCAGCATGAAAATAGTCATTCTTTAGAGTGGAATGCTCCAGGAAGACCATTTAGAAAAAGATCAAAACAATTTTACCTAACTGCAATTTTATTAGCACTTTTTGTTGAAGTAATTCTATTTTTATTTGCTCAATATCTTTTAATGATTGTTATTGTTTCTCTGGTTTTTGTCTCTTTTGCTCTCGCAAGCGTTCCCCCAAAAGATTTTCATTATAGAATTTCAAATGAAGGAATTATGGTTGAAGATAGATTTTTCTTATGGAAAGAACTATATGATTTTTATTTTATAAAAGCATATGGAATTGAAACTGTAAGAATTAGAACTGAAAGTTATTTACCAGGAGAACTAGTTTTAACACTTGAAAACGTAGATAAAGAAAAACTTCTAAAAGCCTTAACTCCTTACCTTCCTTATAGAGAATATGTAAAACCCACCTTTATGGAAAAAAGTGCTGATTGGCTTTCTACAAACTTTCCTCTTGAAAAAGAAAACCATAAAAACAAATAGCGTCATTTACTTGACATAAATGGAAGAAAACTGAATAATCAAACTATGGATCTTTCCTTAGAGCATAAAAAAGAAGTACAAAAAAGAATAATGGAAATTCTTCTTGGTAAATATGAAAAAATGGAGCTTTCGCAATCAGATTTTGAAGAAATATCTAGATTTATTGTCGACAAAGATCAAGCAATTAACAATCACCATGATTTAATTGTTTTTTTACGTGAATTAACTGCTAAATGGAGTATTTTTTCATTTGTTTTAACCCTAGAAAATGGAGAAGTTAAGCAGTTTGAGGAAAGTAAAAAAGTAGAAGAAATAGAAGCCTTAACTAGAGAAGGTAATATTGATGAAGCACTAGAAGCAACTAGAAGAATTTTAAAAAACATAGATAATCAATAATATGAATCCAGATGTACAGGCAAACGCCGAAGTTGTTGCAAGATCTTATATACCAGAAGCTGCTGTAAATGTAGGGGCCTTAACCCCTGAACAACACACAAGGCAAGAAAAAGCAAATAGATTAAGACAATTATTGGAAACTACAGGTGACCCAATTACCGCTCTTAGAGAATCTTTAGGGCCTACTAAAGAAACAGCTGATCTAACCACTATTGATACTGACAAAGAGGTAAGAAGACGCATTCATAAGCCTGAAGCTGATGCAAGCGGCACGGTAATTGACACAGAACAACAAGCTTTACTAGATAGAGCCCTCACTCTTGCAAAAGAAGCAAAGGCAATTGCTGAAAAAGGACTCGATGGAATAATTGATGTAAATGGAAACCCTGATACTCAACGACAACAGGCAATAATCGATATCTATATTAGTCGTGTTCTTGATTCAAGAGGCGCTTTTTCTATACTTTCCCCTGATGAAAAAAGTGCAATCGCAAGAGTTGAACTACAAAAAGCTAGCGTAAGACAAAAGGTTGCAGAACTACTAAAACAAAAGCTTAGTGCTTCTGAACAACCAACAGAAGCAGACCGAGAACTATCAGACAAAGAAAAAGAAAAGAAAACAAAAAAAGCAGAAGCAAAAGAAGCTAAGAAGAAACTAAAAAAAGCAGAAAGAACATTAAGAGAGTTAGAAACAGTACAAGATGAGCATTCATTTGATCCTACTACAAACATTGAGGGCTTAAGATATCAAGCGATTAGGGAACTTGGTAACAAAATTGATATTCAATTAATAAAAGAGTTAAGAGCAATGCTTATAAGTAAAAAAACTCCCCAAGATTTTGAAAACGATAAAGCACTTGTTTATCGAAAAATGACAACTGGAGCAACACTTGGTAGTGAGTATGAACAATTTATCGCTGAGTTAATTGCACAAGAAAGACTAATCACCCAACAAAATGCTCTTATTGCTGAAAGAGATTCAATAAGTGAGCGGGTAAAAGAGGCCAAGAAAGCTAAAAAGGAAGCAGCTAAAGCTAGAAGAGATGCAAAAAGTGCAGTAAGTGAATTAGATGATGAAATAGATGAACTTGAAGAACCAAGAGACAGAAGAGAAGAAAACTTAGTAAGAGGCCTCGAAGGTATAATTGCTGAAGCTGGGAATCAGTCGCTTAACCAAGACAACAATGCAAGAATTCAAGCATTTGAAAAAGATGCTAGGGAAAAAACTGAGGCAACAAAAGATGCTGATGAAAAACTACTCTATTCTGGAATTACAACAAGATGGGAAAGAGTTGTTATAAGAAATGGTCAAAGAATTATAGAAGAAGTTCCAGGTCAAATAGAGGCTGACTGGGATGATGCAATTAATACAGGTGATATAACCAATCAGGTTGAAGATATGTTAATTAGAGGATTAAAGATTAATAGGCGCAAAGACTCTAGGCAAGAAGTACAAAGAAAACTAGCGGAAGCAAGAAGGATTAAGGACAGATTAAAAACAGATACCGATTTTAAAACTCTTGCAACTTTTGAATACATGACAAATCTTATGGGAAAACGACTTGAAAATGGAGAAACATTCTCAGATGCAGAATTTGCCCTTATTGAACAGTATGATTGGATGGCTTATGCTGAGCAATATATTAAAGATAAAAGCGAAAAAGACAAAGAATTTGCACAAAAAGTAGATCAATTAGTTCAACAGGCTGGTGCAGATCAACCTGAAAAATTATCTGCTTTGCAAGAAAAATATGGAGATAATTGGGCATCTATTCTAGCAATTTTATTATCAGGAGCTGATATTCCAACCGATCCTAAAATTGGTATATTTGATAGATTAAGAAGAATTAGAAATAATCCGTAGTTTATTAATGCGGAGAGGGCGGGATTCGAACCCGCGATATCCTTGCGGACATACGGTCTTTCCAAGACCGCGTACTAGACCAGCTATACGACCTCTCCAGGTTAATTATTATATCAGTTTTCTGGCTTCTTTCCAGACTTTTCTGTCAGATGGATAAGTTAATCTTTTTTCTATTTCTTCCATTGGTAGCCACTCAACATCTTCCATTTCCCAATCATGCTTTGTAATATCGCCAGATAAATACTCCATAATAAAATAGTAAACTGTTTTTTTAACTGTTTTTCCTTCCCACTTAAAATAATAAGTAACTGGCTTAACTGGTCTAAGTATCTTGCTCTCTACTCCAGTCTCTTCTTTAACTTCCCTTAATGCCGTCTCTTCTTTACCTTCATTTTCCACATGATCTCCAATTTTTCCCTTTGGGAAAACCCAACCATGATGACCAGAATGTTGAGAAACTAAGATAAAAACTTTATCTTTTTCTTTTTTAACAACAATTCCACCTGCGCTAAATTCTAATTTCATAGCGGAGGGTGCAGGATTCGAACCTGCGTAGGGATTACTCCCTCGTGTTTTCGAAACACGTACAATTGTCCACTATGTGAACCCTCCATTGTGTGCCCGAGAGGAATCGAACCTCCAACCGCCTGGACCGCAACCAGGTGTTCTATC
>CAYYJP010000004.1:0-4139 GCA_964472285.1 uncultured Gammaproteobacteria bacterium
CTCCACGCTTTTTAAGGGCACTCCCACCTCAAGGTAGCGTGTATACCATTTCACCACATCCGCGCGTTTATATTATACATTTAATAAGATTATGAGGCAAGATTATCGATTGCTGTAGTTTTTTGATTTTCTTTTTTCAACAGTAAACTGACCTATCTGTTTTTTCTCAATAATCTCTGAATAATTATCTTCATTAAGACTTTCATCAAAGATAAACTTTTCCGGAACCTGTGGTTCAATTATCAAATACCTGTATTCTGTTTTGTCTTTTTGTGAATCTAATTTCCCCAAATACCCTTTCTGGTCTCTTCCAGCCCAAAAAGGAGCATATCGGTATTTATTGTTTCCGTAGAAGGTATAAAGATAATCCCAGGTTGTATTTATATACAAAGGAACAGTAATGGTTGTGATACTAAACGGTCTGTAGCCTGATGATTTATACGTATAGTCTATAATTTCTTTTTCAATCTGGTAAGTAGTTTTATCCTGCGAACTGAAAGGATTTTTCTTATAGCTAATCCACGTATAGTTGATTAAAAGCTGGGATCCGATAATTGTTAAAACAAAAAGAGTAATAATCCATTTGTTTTTAAAAACTCTGGTGAGTAAATAGGAAAAAAGAATGGTTAGAGCTAAAACTGAAGGGAGTACGACGTATAAGCTGTTTGACATTGCTGTCATAAAAAGCTTAAAAAGCACAATGTTTAAGAGCCAGATTAATAGAAACGCCAGTGGTTTTTTATTTTTCCCAATATCTTTTCTGGTTTTGTTACTTAAAGCTATCGATATGATAAGTAAAAAAATTACGGCAAATGCTATTAACTTATGAACTGGCAAAATTGATGTTGTTAAAAGATCACTAAATTTTCCAATAACCTCAGCTGGATACTGCAGTGAAAATACATACGATGACTGGCCTTTTGTAAAAAAGGAAATTGTTGAAATTAATCCCCTGCCCCCAAACTTAATCTCAGCAAGTAAAAACGAACTTAAAGGTAGAAAAAGACCAAGTAAGAATATGGGAAGATTTAGGCTTTTTACTCTCACCTTAAACACCAAAGTATAGATAGGGATAAGCAGAAGAAATATTAAGTTTCCTAAGTTTGACTGAATAAGAATTCCGAATAACAATGCAGTTATAAAAACGTCTTTTTTTCTTTGTTTTTCTAGAAATTCCCAAAGAAAATACAATAAAAAAGGTGTAATTATAAAACCAAGTACAGGATTGGATATCCAGCGTGTTGAAAGCTGAAAAAGAACAGAAAAAGAGTAGATTAAGACAGTTGAGTATGCAATTAACCGATCATTAAAAAGCCTATATGCTAAATACCAGCACATTGGTAGCGTCCCAAAAATAATTATTGTTAAAAGAATGCCGATTGCAATAGGATCGTTTCCTCCGATTAACTGCAAAAATGCAACAAAGTAATACCATAAAACCCCTGAGAAAAGATTAGGTATGTCTGTTCCTGGTCCTAGTATTTTTATAAAATCCCCATGTAATATTCCATAAGCTTCGTAGCCATCTCTTGCTTGGTCATAGTAAAAATAAAGCTGTGAGGGAATGCTTGAAAGGGAGAGAGAAAACGCGCCTATTATGCCACTAAAAAAAACAATATCTAAAGGATTTTTAGTTAGATATTTAAATTTTAATTTAATTTTTTTAAATAAGTTCACTTTTTTGTGCCTGGGGGGAGATTCGAACTCCCAAATTCTTTCGAATACAGCGTTCTGAACACTGCGCGTCTACCAGTTTCGCCACCCAGACTTTAAGCAAATTATAGCAAAACTTGACATATAAAAGCAGATAACCTTTAATAGATATATATATGGATCCAAATCAAACTCAAGTAAACCCTGTGCCTCAACCTGTACCCGTACAGCCTGTATCTGTAGAGCCAGTTGTTCAAGCTCCCCAACCACCTATTGAGACTCCAAAAGGAAATAGTAAAAAACTAATTTTTGTTTTAGCAGTCTTGTTAATTCTTGTCTTAGTAGGAGTAGGTGCTGGAACTTATTATTTAAGCTCAAATAGTAATTCTAGTTTAGAAAATCAAACTGTTGAGAATATAGTTACCCCTACTCCACAAATAACAGCTGTGCCTTCAGAGCCTGAAATTACGTCTAAAGATACAAGCGATGCATCGCTAGATCAAGATGCCAATACTCTTGATCAAAATCTTAAGAATTTAAATAATGATGTAAATTCTGTTGATAGCAGCTTTTCAGATCAACAGACAGATTTAAATTAATATGAAAATATTTTCAATAATTTTAGCTTTATTTGCAACTTTACTAATAGTTAATACTTCTTATGCACAAACCGTTAGAAAAGATAATTTAAGAACTGGATCTGCTTCTGCACAAAGGCAACTAGTTCAAGCTCAAAATCAAGAAGAGAGAATGGAAAACCTTAGGGCAAGAGGATATAAGGAAATCGACAGAAGAATTGCATCTTTAGAAAAGTTAGTTGAAAGACTTTCTCAAATGAAAAGACTATCTTCTACTCAGATTGAAGAATATAAAGCTCAGATTCAGGAAAATATTGATGGTTTAACCGCTTTAAGAGCAAAAATAGAAGCTGATACAGACTTTACTGTCCTTAAAACAGACGTTAAATCCATAGTCTCAGGTTATAGAATATATGCATTCTTTATTCAATATATTAATTTAAATGCAGCTTATGATAGAGCTTACACTGTATATAACAACATGAATACAGTTTATGGAAAACTAAGTGAAAGAATTGATGAGGCAAAAACAAATGGAGACGATACTACTGAACTTTCTACTCTTTTATCAGATATGAACACTAAGCTAAACGATGCCAAAACTCTTCTTGACGAAGGCTTAAGTGAGCTAGAGGGATTATCATATTCTGGATATCCTGATAATAAATCAAAACTTACTGATGCAAGATCAAAGCTTAAAACCATTCATCTTGATTTTAAAACAGCTCATCAAGATGGAAGAAAAATAATCCAAGGGTTAAAAAAGATTAATAATTCTCCTAGCTTAACTCCTACCCAATAAGTCATTTAATTACCTATTTTAGAAGAATTGTTACAGTAAAAAGAAGTTAAAATTAATATGATTCTACAAGTTGCTTTAGAGGGATCATATAGTAGTCTTTCCATCCTTGTTCAATGTCATCAGCCTCTTCATCGGGTATATCCGTATGAATTAATTCAACTTTAATATTATCTTCTAAAGATTCTAGTAAAAATGTAACTATTGAAGGTTTTTCCCATTTGCCTGAAAACCATTCCTGAACAAGTTTTTTGTTTTTAATAACCTCTTTATTTTTTCCGTAAATATCTCCTCCCCAAAACTCAAATTCAAATCCTTCTTGATCATTCATTTTTGCCGGTCCCCCGCCCCATTTGTCTATTGTTTTAGGATTAACCAAAGCGTCCCAAACTTTATCGACAGAGGCGTTTATTTCATACGTTTGTTTTATTGATTTCATACAGTTATAGTACTATACGCTACCGAAATATTCTAGCATTAGTCTTCTGGCACCTTGTTTAAATCCATTGTGGAGAAAATATGGCAAAAGAAAAATCCCAACACAAGTAGAAATATGGTATATTTTAAAGAACGTTTGTTTAGATGAAGAAAATAGTATTAATCATAATAATTTCTTTAATTGTTACTTTGGGATTACTTTTATTTTTAAACAAAAATTTTACAAAGAATAATTCTGGAACTTCAAGTATTTCTGTTACAAAAAATACTACAGACGATTTATCAAATGATGCTCCCCTTTCAAGTGTTGTTGCAGCAAATCTTGATACACCTTGGTCAATAGCATTTTTACCCAATGAAAGCTTTTTAGTTACTGAAAGAAAAGGAGATGTTTGGTTAATTAACAAAAATACAAATCCTTCAACAACTTTAATTGCAAATATTGAAAATGCAAGAGAAATTGGAGAAGGAGGACTTTTGGGGGTAACTATTCATCCAAAATTTTTGGAAAATAATTTCATCTATCTTTACTATACGTTTAGACAAGATGGAAATAATACTTTAAATAGAGTTGTCAGAATGGTTTTTAAAGACAATAAATTATCAGATGAAGAAATTATTGTCGACAGTATTCCAGGCGCACCAAACCATAATGGAGGCAGAATAAAATT
>CAYYJP010000004.1:4149-30551 GCA_964472285.1 uncultured Gammaproteobacteria bacterium
GATGGGTATTTATATATTGGAACTGGAGATGCTGGGGATCCATCTAGGTCACAAAACAAAAATTTACTAGCAGGAAAAATTTTAAGAGTTAGTGATGACGGAAAGATGGTTAGCGGAAATCCTTTTAATAACCTAGTCTATTCTTATGGGCATAGAAATGTTCAGGGAATAACATGGGATAATAATGGTAATCTTTGGGCAACAGAACATGGAAGATCAGGTGTTTTATCAGGACTTGATGAATTAAATCTTATTAGTATTGGTAAAAACTATGGTTGGCCTGATATTGAGGGAAATGAAGAAAGATCTGGAATGGAAACTCCTCAAAGAAATTCAGGATCAACAACCTGGGCGCCAAGCGGAGCTGCATTTTTAGATAATACAGTTTTCTTTGGTGGATTAAGAGGTCAAACTTTATACCAAGCTGTAATTGAAAATGGAAAAGTTGTAGAAATAAAAGAACATTTTAAAAATGAATTTGGAAGAATTAGGGATGTAGTTTTAGGACCAGATGGATTTTTGTATATTACAACAAGTAATCAGGATGGGAGAGGAAATCCAATTGCAGATGATGATAGAATTATTAGGGTAAATGTTAATAAGCTGTAAATTTAATGATAAAACCACATTTTTTTAAAGTTAAGTCAAGAATTGGAATAATTAATAATCCTAATAAACAAAAAGAAGAAAATATTGGCGTTGAAGACGGAGCTGACTATATTTTAGAAGCTTCCTTTTTGAAAAACATAAAAAGCCATTTAGTTTCAGACTTTAGTTTCCCCGATCCAAAAGATTTATCAAAAGAAAACTTTTTTAAAACTATTAATAAATATATTGTTGATTTACAAAATAAAATAAATAGAGAAATTAAAGACGATGAAGCCCAAATAGTTATAGGAGGAGATCATAGTGTTTCCCTACCATCAGTATTGGCAGTAATTGATAGAATTGGAAGCTCAAAGAAAATTGGATACGTTCACTTTGATTCTCATGGTGATATTAATTTATATAAAGAAAGTCCATCTAAAAACTTTCATGGGATGTATTTAAGACCTTTATTTGATGACTTTGATATTTCTTTAATAGATAGTCTTTTGGTGGATAAAATACCAACTGAAAATTTACTGATTGTCGGAAACCTTGATTTAGATGAAGGAGAGTTTCAATTTTTAAATGATAAAAATATTAAAACCATTTCAAGAACAAATTTACTTTCAGATAATAAAAAAATATTAAAAATATTTAAAGATTTTATAAATAACTTTAAATATTTACACGTAAGCTTTGATGGGGATGTTTTGGATAAAGCTGAATTTAATGCAACGGGAATACCTACAGAAAATGGATTTATGCTAAGAGAAATAATGCAGTTTATAGATTTGATTTCAAAACACAGCAATCTCTCTTTTGATATTTCGGAATTTAATCCTTATAAAAAGAAAGCTAGAGAGTCAAAAAAAATTTGTCAGCAAATACTTCTTAATATTATTAAGAATAAGTAATAACAGTTGACTGTAGTTTAAAAATCCTTTTAAATATTAATAAATGTTGAAAAAACTTTTAAAAAGACCGCAAAATATTCAAACAATATATCTTTATCTTGTTTTAGGAAATACTTTAGCTACCTCTTTTATTTGGGGGATAAATACGATTTTTTTATTAGATGCAGGTCTTTCTAATTTTGAAGCTTTTTTAGCAAACGCTTTTTACACAATTGGCTTTGTTATTTTTGAAGTTCCAACAGGTGTTATTGCAGATACATTAGGAAGAAGAGTTTCATATCTATTAGGAAGTTTAACCTTAGCAGTTTCCACACTTTTATATCTTTTAATGTGGCAAATTCATGGACCATTTATAGGATGGGCTCTTTCTTCCCTTTTACTTGGACTTGGATATACATTTTTTTCAGGAGCTCTTGAAGCATGGCTCGTTGACGCATTACATAATACAAATTTTAAAGGAAGTTTAGACGGTGTTTTTGCAAAAGGACAAATTATTGGTGGAGTTGCAATGCTTATCGGTTCAATCTTGGGTGGAGTTATTGCTCAATTTACAAATCTTGGTGTTCCATATATATTAAGATCTTTAGTTTTGCTTATTAATTTTGCAACTGCGTTTTTACTTATGAAAGATTTAGGATTTTCTCCGAGAAAAAGCGCTAACTATTTAAAAGAAATGAAAAGCATTTTAAAAGCATCAATTGATAATGGTATTAAAAATCCTCCGGTTAAATGGCTTATGATTTCAAGTGTTTTTATAACTGGAGTAAGTTTTTATATTTTTTATGCCCTGCAGCCATTTTTACTTAAACTTTATGGAGACGAAAAAGCTTATACAGTAGCAGGTCTAGTTGCAGCTATTTCTGCCTTTGCTCAAATTGCAGGAGGACTTAGTTCTCCATATATTAGAAAAATATTTAGTACAAGAACTACGGCTTTAATTTTTGGAGGAATTTTAACTGGATTTATATTAATTTTTGTTTCATTAACTAATAGTTTTTGGATAGCACTAATTTTAATATTTGTTTGGGGACTTCTTTTTGCAGCACTTTCTCCAATTAGACAAGCTTATCTAAATGGACTTATACCATCTAGTCAAAGAGCAACGGTTTTATCATTCGATTCTTTAATTGGTTCAAGCGGGGGGATTGTTACTCAACCACTACTTGGAAAAGTTGCAGATATGTATAGTTATTCTGCATCATATCTAATTGCAGCATTTATTCAAATGGGGTCTCTTCCTTTTATTTATCTTGCTAAAAAACAAAAAGCTTCATCAGATAAAATTAAATAAATCTAAGCACGCTTTGCTCTTGAGAAAGATCTATATACCCTAGCGCTTCTAATACCTATGCAGGCTAAATCACCCGCAGTAAAATCTGCACAAGGTGCTGGTCTATTTTCGTATATGCCACATCTATTATCAGCTTGTAAATTTGGGCAAGGTCCGGCTAAAACTGCATCAAAACTTCCATCCGAGACTTCGCTTAGATAAACTCCCCTATCTCTATCGTAAACCTCATCATAAATACTTGAAGGCTCTACTCTATCTACTGGTACTACATTTGTCTCTTTTGGGGTAAGTTTTACAATATCTGGTTTTGATAAACCGATAAAAAAAATATCACGACAGCATGCCGCCTTACAGTTATCAAGGCATGGATTTCCTACGATTGGTAATTGATTACCTTTTCTCTCAAATAAACTCACAGCTGTGTATTTTAGGATAATATTAGATAACGATCAACTACTTACTTAGGTAGTATTGGAAAGCCTTTTATATAATCTGTTACTTGATTGATCGCACCAATAGTTTTTAAGGTAAATTCATCATTTACTTCTGGATGAAGAGTTAATGGAATTATATTTTGATCTGCGCCAGCAAGTCCAACACGATCTAGGTATGGTTTTATTGGCATTAAGCAAACTCCAAATCTTCTCTCAATTTCATCGTCAATATATAAATCTATATAATCAAGACACTTAGGTCCTTTTAATTCTTTTAATACGCAGCCTACTCCTTCTCTATGATGTGGACAGCCATTTAAGCGACCATTTATTGGTGTTTCATTACTTCTTCTGTTTCTAAGCTGGATTAAGTCAAAGGTAAATACTGAATCTAATCCATCAGTTGCGTCTGCATCAGGAATATCACAGCTTCCAACGCCTTTTTGATCCTGCTCCCATGCTTTTGTTGTCGTTCTTTTATATATTTCTTCCCAAAGTAAATTGTGGGCTCCAGCGATAGCGTGATATTGATTAATTGCGTGTCTGTCAATAGGATCTATTGTCCTCCAATAGTCAGCATAAAATGACAAATTTGGATTTAATCTAAGCTTTGGTTTACCGTTTGATCCTCCATCTAAAGAAGCAAAAAGTTTTGGAATTTCCATAATGGGAAGTATATCAATGATAGATGAATAAATCAAACTATAGGGTTTAATGTAGTATTTTATGTCTTTACGGTTATTGCCATCTCCAGCCGTTTCGTTTTCCTTGTTGGTATCCTTGATTTGTGTATCCACTTGGATATTCGTTATTTTCTAATATATATTGCCTCATTATTCCCTTCATGGGCCCATTACGAAACCAAACATCATTAAGACCTAATCCATCAATTAAGAAAACTGTAATTATTAAAATAGCAATTAATCCAATAATAATAAGTAGAAAGTTTTTTTTGTAAGAAAAATCATATTTTCTTAATAAATAAATCCCTATAATAAGTCCCAATAAAGCGAGTATTGGTGCCCACCATGGAAAATTTGTCATAAGCTGTTCCAAGCGATATTCCCCCATTGGTCCATGAGATCTTAATGCAAATTTTGTAAGGCTTAAAAGAAATATAGAAACAACAATTGTTGAAATTAATCCTAAAGCCATAAAAATAGAGCCAAATAAAAAATACCATCTAGGACGCATGGATATTTTATTTTCCTTAATCTGACTCATTACTTTTTCTTTAATTTTTAATTCTTTTTTTGACATATAAGTTTCATTATAATTTTAGCCCTATTAATTCTTGTTGCAACTGTTCCCATTGGAATTCTTAGAATATCACTAATTTCTTCATAAGATTTTTCTTCTAAATAATAAAGCGCTAATGGCTCTGAGTAAATAATTGGCATTTGAGACAGACAATTCTGTGCTTTAGCTATTATTTCTTTAGCGTCTATCTCATCTTCAATATTTATATTGCTTGGTATATCAAATTTAGGACTTAGTGATATTTCCTTTTTATATTTTTTAATCATATTTATTGATTCGTTATGAACAATACGGTAAATCCAGCTAGAAAACTTTTTTTTAGTATTAAAACTATTAAGATTAATGTAGGCTTTAATAAATGATTCCTGAACGACATCAGCGGCTTTATGCTGATCATTAATTAAGTAAAATGCATATTTCATAAGTTTTGCTTCATACCTTTCAACAATATGTGTATAAAGGTTTTTATCTTTAGAACGTATTTTCTCAACGAGCATCTCGTCTGATATTGACTGATAATCTGGCATATCACAATTATATTACAATAGATACCTTATTTTCTTTCATTGTCTTTAATGCCAAATCCCGCCTGATGGCGGGATGGCTGCTGGGATTGGTTAATTACTATTTATTCCAACCAGCTCTATTCATGCCTGATCCATTATGAAGGTTAAGTCCTAGTTCAAGACGGATTTTTTGTGCCTCTTGAAGTTTACCTTGCTCAGCTAACTGATGAGCATATGCAAATCTTGCAAAATTTTTCTCATTGATAACCTGAGTTACTCTACCACGTCCTTGCATAAGATTTTTCCATGCATAGTAATCTTTATTTTCAAATGCATTTTCCATAGCAGTGTGTCTTTCTGCAGAGTAATATGGACCTTTTATGCTTGGATTTCCTTGATATGCATCTGCTTTTATTGGATACATAGAGACTACTCCAAAAAGTGTTGCGATAGCAGCAATTGTTAAAATTTTTCTATTCATAATTATTCACCTCCTTTTTATATATCTATTACAAAATATGAATAGATTTTCTTTCATTTTTAAAAGTAAAAATAATTACACATTTGTCTAGTAAAAATAGCTAAATTGTAGTATACTGTATCAAGTGCATAAAGATTATTATGCAAGCGGATTTATTTATCACCCCAAGTCCCAACAAATTCTCTTGCAACAACATGTTTCTGCCAGTAACAATCCAGTGTGGATGTTGGTGGGAAAGAAACAAGATAAAGATGTAAGCGGAGAAGAAACTTTTAAAGAATTATTTTTTGAAGCAATAAATCTTAAAATCAAACTAACAAATATAAACATTATTTATTCCTATTTTTCTAAAGAATTAAATATGGAAAATAATGTTTATTACGCTGAGGTCTCAAAGCTATATAAAACTTCTTCCTCAAAAGACATAATATATTCTTGGTTTACTCTTAAAAAAATTCAAAAAATTAATGTTTCAGAACAGACAAAGCAGGATATTATTATTGGTCAACGAGTAATAGATTCTTCAGTCAGAAAAAGTTTGGGGTTAAGAACAATTGGATAATTTCCTCGTAATTTAAAATTAATTTTCTTCTAAAAGTTTTCTATAAAGTCTTAAATATTCTTGTGCATTTTTCTTCCAAGAAAAGTCTGTAGAAATAGCATGTTCTACCATTTTCTCATAAGATGGCTTATCATTTGTCCACATGGTAACTGCTTTTTCAACTTTCTCCTCCAATGCTTCTGAAGTATAGGCTGAAAATAAAAATCCATTAAACCCATCTTTAATAGAGTCTTTTAAGCCACCAGTTTTATGAGCAATAGGTATTGTGCCAAAAAGCATAGCTACCATTTGAATAAGACCACAAGGTTCATACTTAGAAGGAATGACAATAAAATCTGATGCAGCATATATTTGATGAGCAAGGGCATCGTCGAATTTAAAATTACAGGAAATATATTTTGGATAGAAAGTTGAAAGCCATTGAAATCTTTCTTCCCATTCCTTTTCTCCAGTTCCCAAAACTACGAATTGAAATTTGGTTTGATCAACTCTTCTTAACATTCTATGTAAGATAACGAGTCCTTTTTGTACTTCAGCAATTCTTCCTATAAAACAAAGCATTGGAATATCTTTTCCTACCTTTAAGCCTAATTTTTTTTGTAAATATTCTTTATCTAGTGCTTTTCCTTCTTCCCAGTTGTAGTATTCAATCTTCCCATCACTTCGTTTTTCCTCTGGTCCATAAGGAAATCTTACGGAACTGTCTCTTGTTGTATGGCGCCAATCAATGTCTATCCCGTTAAGAATTCCATAAATAAGTCCCTCTCTTCCTCTTAGGATTTCATGCAGACCACAGCCGAATTCTTCAGTAAGTATTTCTTTTGCATACGTCGGACTAACTGTTGTAATAATATCTGAATGTATAATTGCTTCCTGTAAAAAATTAATCTGTCTTTCTTTAATTTCCCATTCAAGTACTCTGCAAGCGTGCGGGCTTATTCCCATTCTTTTTATAAGATCAACCGGAGCTCTACCTTGATATGCAAGATTATGAATAGTTAGCATCGTCTTAATAGGTAGTTTTTCTTGTTTAATTAAAAGTGGAATAAGAGCTCCGTGGCGATCATTTAAGTGAATGATCTCAGGCATCCAGTTTAAAGTATTATTTTTTATAAGTTCTATTACAGCTTTATTAAAAAATCCCCAAGTTTCTACAGCAGATGCTATGTCTAGGTATTTTTCATTTTTCAAAAAATAACCAATAACTTTTGTATAAGGATTTAAAGCTTGCCAAACTTCTACTTTTGAATTCTTGCCATCGTATAAAAAGCTATATTCTCCTATTTTAGTTTTTTTTACTTTTCTCATTCTTACTACTCTGTAGTAAGGGATGATAACGCGGATATCAACGCCGATTTCTTTTAATGCACCAGGCAAAGATCTTGCAACATCTCCAAGACCTCCTAATTTAAAAAAGGGGTCATTTTCCCATACGACGAAAAGTACATTCATGTTTATTCTAAAAATGTTAAAGCCGTTCCCTTTTTATTTGCTCTTCCTGTTCTTCCAATTCTATGTACATAATCATCATAAGATGCTGGCATATCATAGTTTATCACATGGCTTACATCTGGAATGTCTAGTCCTCTTGATGCAACGTCAGTTGCAAGTAGTACTGAGACTTCATTGTTTTTAAATTGGTCTAAGGCTTTTTGTCTTTGTCCCTGACTTTTATTTCCATGAATTACAGCAGCTCTTATTCCCCTTCTTACTAATTCATCGGTTAATTTTTGCATTCCCCATTTTGTTCTTCCAAAAACTAATACTTTTTCATAGTCTTTTTGGGAAAGAAGATCATGAAGTTTATCTAATTTTTCATGCTTTCCTATCTGTATAACTTTTTGTTCAATATTTTGTGCAGTTTTTTGTTTTTCAACAGAAACTGTAACGGGGTTTTTAACAAAAGAGTTTAAGATTTCTTTAACTTTTGGAGAAATTGTTGCTGAGAAAAATAAAGATTGTCTATTTGGTGAAAGAAGTGAAATGAAATATTTAATGTCTTGAATAAAGCCAATATCGACCATTCTGTCTGCTTCATCTAAAACAACATTTCCAAATGTTGAGAGATTGATACTTCTTTCCTGAACTAATTCTTTTATTCTTCCTGGAGTTCCTATTACAAAATTAATGTTTTGTTTTAATTCATTTTTTTGTCTCCATAAACTCATTCCGCCAATACAAAGAACAGATCTAACTCCAAGTCCTTTTGCAAAATCACGAAGTTCTTCATTTATTTGAAGTGCAAGTTCTCTGGTTGGAGTTACGATAAGAACCCTTTGTGTTTTATTAAGAAACACCTTATTAATTAATGGAATTAAAAAAGCAGCTGTTTTTCCAGTTCCAGTATTGGCAATTCCAATTATATCTCTGTCATTTAAGATGTGATTAATTGATTGATCTTGAATTGGCGTAGGAGATAAATAGTTTTTTGCTCTAATATTCTCTTTTAACTGTTGTACTATTTCAAAGTCTGAAAAGCCATTTTGTAAAGGTTTATTTTCTTCTCCATTTTCTACTCTATTACTATTAATTATCTCAACAGCACGAATTGCTTCCAATAGTTCCCTATTTGGAAGCTTTTTAGGCATATAACGGTTGTTTTGATTTCTTTTTGGACGAAAGTTGTTATACATACGAAACTAGATTGAAAGAATAAAGCTGCTTAAATAAAATGCGGATTAGAGGAAAGATACTGATTTCTAAAAACTTTGTAATATTACTTATCTTGTACTAATCGAAAAATATTGAAAGCAGATGTATTATTTCAATCTGCCTTTATTTATATTTACCATTATACCAGTTAACAATAAATAAGTCAATGAAACTATAGGGTTATGAGAGAACCATGATTTGCTATAAAGTTGGCTGTTTCATTTGAAAGAAACAATTTTTTTACATCTTTAATGCTAAAAAAATCAAGAAGCTGATTTTCTGATCGTTTTATACTGTTAACATTGTCATCAGTTAGTCTTGCGTGATAATAAAATCCTGTTACGGGTTCAACGTTATTAATTTTTATACCCATTTCTTTTTGTACGTATTTTGCCAACGTGTTTTCAAAAGACTGTGTTTTTTCCTTTACTCCTCCAATAAGACACCAGGGGTGTCTTTTCTTATCAATTACGCTATCTTGTTTGTGCATAAGCAGCACTTTACCTTTGTATGTTAAGAGGATTAAACCTTCGGAGACTCTATCCATTATCCTCATTATAGTCTTATTTAACTTATAAAGGTTGAGTAGATTAATTTAGTCTTGTTTGAAGACTTCAGAACAATTCAGTGGGAGTATCCGGAGACGGTTTATAGGAAGACACAAGGAGTATTTACAATTAAATTAATGTTGCTCCGTGGGGATAGATGATGTTAGAATCCATTATTCCCTTGAACAGTTTGATGTAGTTTTTTGAGACTAAGAAAAATGCTGCCTCTTCTGGACGAAGTAGGAACTTTTTATGGATTAAAATATTCTTTTAGTTTTTCTAATTCTGCATTGTAAACATTCTGGATAATGTCATATTCCCAAGGACTATGGTCTTGTCCTTCAAGAATCATAAACGGCTCACCTTTCTCTCTAACTATCTCAATTACTTTATCTCTCAACTCTTTACTTATATACCTATCTTCTTCCCCATAGACTAGATGTATTCCTCCTTTATATTTTCTTAAGTATTTAAAGAAATCAGCGGTATGTGCTTCTATCCAAAATTTACCTTTATATTTTTGCCCTGCTTCTTCAAAAACTTCATCATATCCTCCTTTGAAGTCACCATCATTTACACCTGGAACCCAGAGCAATATACAAGGAATCTTATTTATTAATTCTTGTTTTGAGGATGCAATTACTGCAGCTGCTGCTCCCATACTTTGACCTAATAATGCTATTTTATAATCTTGATCAAGATATTTTTTGGCAAAATAAACAATTGTGTTTACCCATTCATCATAAGACACATCTAAATAGTCACCATCTGAATTGCCACTGTTTGGCAAATCAATTCTTAATACGGCAAATCCTTCATTATTTAGTAGTCTTTGATAATCAACAAACTGTCTTGCTGGCCCAGTATTATTTCCTCTAAATCCATGAATCATAATAACCATCTTTCTTTGTGAAGAATTGGGCTCTGATAAATAGCAGAAAATCTTTTTATTATTTATATTTTCAAAAAAAACTTTTTCCATATTTTTATTATATCAGAAGATTTTGAGGCTGTTTGCTGAGCATGTCGGTTTAGACCCGTTTAGTCGTATAGTCAGTATTTTATGACAAACCTTGATCTCGAACGGTTTAATCCAATAGTATTTGCAGTATAATGATTGTGTGAAAATTTTTATATTTGGTGCCGGTGCTTCTCATGCCGCACACACGAAAAAATTACCAAAACACAAAATACCCCCCGTAACAGGAGGTATTTTTCAAGGTTGTAATCAATATGATATTAACTATGCTAAGGAAATAGGCTTAAATATACATGATTTGAATGAAATTGAAGACGACTCTGCAAACTTTTATGACCCGGTAGGTGTAAATATAGAAAAATGGTTATCTAATAGATGGGAACGGGCACAGACAATGAAATCAGGCAAGCACAAATATGCAGAGCTTAGTAAACTAGCAAAAATCACTTTTTATATATGGATACTTTTTTTAAAAGTATCAGAATGTGTTTATAAAAACGAAGATAATTGTAGACACACAGCTTACAGGACATTATTAAATAAAATACATGATAATGAGGAAGATTTTGGAATTATAAACTTCAACTATGATCTGCTTCTCGACCTGACTTTTAGCGACGTATTTAACATTAGTTTTGATACTTTTAATGATTATATTAACAATGATTATTTAAAGCCACATGGATCTGTGAATTGGTTCAACACAGAACCAAATAAAAATTCTCACCTAAATAAGAGTGCTGACCCCGATGTTAATGTTCGTGTTATGAAAGCAATGAACAGGATGTATAGAGAGGGAAAAATGAGCTTAAATAAGTACAGAGTTATTAACCCAAATGACTCAAATTTATATAGTATTTCGCAGATATACAAAAAGCTAAATTGTCAATTTTTTTACCCTTTGATAATTTTACCAATCTATAAAGACGACATGATCATTGAAGATAGAATTATAAGAAAGGCACAAAAGATGTTTAATAATACAAAGGAGATTTACCTAATCGGTTACAGAGCAACAGATGAGACTATGTCAAAACTATTTGCGTATATACCGAATGGCATAGCTAGGATACATATTATAAATAGCACTAGATCATCTGTTGAAATTGCAGAATACATTCATAATAAATATCCTAATAAATTTACACGTATTTGCCTTTGGAACAACGGTTTTAAGGAATTTGTTCATAACTATTTGGGGCAAGGTCCTTATATAACCATGGAAGATAGGGAAAAAGAGTGTTACGAGTCTTAATATCGTTATACAGAGTTTAAGACTGGATTGTGAACGTGCAGTACCATACCTGCACGTGCTTACTGAGCGGGTCGGTCTAAACCCGTTTAGTCGTTATAATCCTAGGGGGAATTGTTTATCAAAAAACTTGAGAGTATTCTCAAAAGACCCAAGAGAAACAAGCCTATTGACACACTATAGGTTGACTTTTTCAGACATTCTATTATAATGTCTGAATGGTTCCCGCAATCGAATCTGGCCAGAGTCAATATAAATCTCCACTAAGGCTCAGCACTGAAGGAAGAGTTGTTGTACTTCCCATAAATGCTTCTGCAACAATTGATGTCCCAGCTACTCCACTTTTTGTTGCCCAGCTTCCCATTGTAGAAAGAATGTTGGGAGTAAATATTGGAGTTAATACGGCTAACAAACGCTCCGAAACCTTAATAAATCACAAAACTATTGAGCCTGGCGAGAGACCTTTTATTGTAAGAGTTTCTGCTAGTGGTAATTACCCACACAACCGGTCAGTAAGTTATATCGATACTACGACTACGACTCCCGAAATAGCAGTGATTGGAGGAAGGGAATATTCTGACATTTCAGTAAAAGGTGCAGACTACGAAAATCCGAACCTGTGGATAACCAGAAGACCCGGGACAATTATTCTCTACGGCGGATGGGGATTAGTTATGGAAAGTGAAGCAGCTAGAATGGTTATAGTCACAAACTGGCTTCTGGCGCATGGAATAACCTCCGAAGTTGTATGGGGAGTTTCAAGACCGGATTTATTACCCATTACCGTCTCTTCAAAAAGTTCGTTGGTATCTCCAGACGATTTTAAAAAGATACTTCTAGAAAAAGCTAAGGCGAAAACTGATCACGAAGAATTCAATTGGATATCTGCCCTCATGGAAAAAACTAATTTTGTTGTGGTTAGTAGGGCTGCAACAGTTCCCTTTCGTCTTAGCGATTTAACAATTCCCTTTAAATTTTCCTCTGGTGATGGATCCGAGCAGTTCGCATATATGGTGAATTATATTTTTTCTTATCTGAATCGAGCTCGAGCTCCACAGGATCAGTTTGAGCCCCTAAAGCCTTCAGATTTGACTGGACTAAAGGGTAGGATAGAACTGAGAAGGCTTTTTGAATATTCTGGGAAGAATCTTGGCAAGCAGGTGGGCTTACTACATGCAAGTAGAGTCGTTCACAGAGGCTTACACGCCGGAAATATTACTGGAGACGGAACTTTTGTTGACGTTGGCTCCGCTAGTGGTACCCAGCTTGGCAATGAAGATACTCCACCTTCTAGGATTATCCGTGATGTAAGAATGTCTGCCCGAGCGTTTGACTTTTTGGATTATTTAGCCAGTAAAAAAATCGTAGACCCAGATCTTAAGCGAGACGTGCTTGCAGCGTTTTTTCAAGAATACAGAAAAATAAGTCGTTTAGGGCTATTAGAGAATACTGCTTTGTCTCTGCTAGAACGTCAGCTAAAATTTAGCCTTCATGATGGTCCGAGAAGTTGAGAAAAAAATGAGAAGCTTAGCAGGTTTTAATAGGCTAAATAGAGACCACGGTCACTTAGGGATGCACGTGTTTGCTGCCGCAAAGGGATTCGTCCTGTAGCTAAATTATCTAGGATGCTCCGCGCGATAGATGACATTATAACCTATCTTATTCAAGAATTCTTTTAACAGCTATTGATTTATAATATTTTACGAACTTATCAAAATTCCAATATTAAGATTTTCTATCTGTTGCGGCTTAATACTAGGTTTTATTATTAACTTATTATATAATATAGGACATGATTCAAAACCGTAAATTAATAGTTATCCCCATAGTTCACGCTAAAGCTGACTTTGGACAACTCGGCCAAAGAATGAATATCGATGACGAAATGCAAGATATGGTAAGGCAATATTGGAATGGAGTATTTGACTTTGTCCAAAGTTTGCCGGTAGATTTTTCATCTCTTCGAGTTTATCAAGACGGGCTTCCAGATACAGGAGATGATGATGTCTCACTAGTTGTAGAAAAAGCTCAAACACCTAATTATGAGGTAATTCGTTGGTTGAGAGACAAAGGGGCACATATTGTTGGGACAGAAGATAAAGATCTTTTGATTAGACAATACAATCTTCTTCAAGCCGTTTTAACTACCGATCCAATCGAAGATGAAGACGGGTACATAAACGCCCGCCTAGAATATAGGAACGAAACCCCTATACTTTCTCAGCAACGCAATGTTTATATTACCCAGAGAATCAAAGACACTCTCCTCGAAGGAGGAACAGGAATTTTATTTATTGGCTTAGCGCACGAAGTTAAAAAAATGTTAGAAAAAGACATGAACATAGTGGAACCTCCAGAAGCGTTATTAGGATCCTCAACTGAATCTTTACAAAGGAAAATCCACGCCGAGAGATCATAGGTAACAATGCATTCTGCTGGCTCTGGTTGATGATTTCCGAACTTTTGAATGGACGGAAAATATTCAATATCCTGAATTGGTTTATCAAAAGACACAGGAATTCTTGGAGATTAACCTTGTTCCATAAATCCATTATAAAATTCTCTTTTTCCCTCACCAATAACTTTTACAGAATTTTCTTTTATAAGAACTGCTTGATTATCATATAAAGCTACGACCGGGTATTTCGTAGTTTTTGCTCCTTCTTCAACTGCGTCTCTATTTTCTTCGGTAAAATGAGCAGTTATTAAAAAAGGTATTAGATTCAATCCTATTAAATTCGTTACTCCAAAGTCATTTCTATCCTGATGTTTCCAATGAGATTGTTCAATGGTTGGGCAAGCAACATAGCTACCTGCAGAAATTCCGATATATAATTTGTCTTGATTAATTAAATCTTTTATAACAATATCAAATCCACTTTCTTTAATATATCTTAAAAGATAGAATGTGTTCCCCCCGTTTACTAGAATTATATTCTTAACGGAAAGAATTGAATACAACTCTTCTTTATTTTTTCCTCTTATATCCAAATCTTCTATGTTTGAGATTCCAAAAGACCGTAGTTGTCCTTTTGCTTTATACAGCCATGATTTATCTCCTTCTTCTCCAAAAGCTGCAGTGATTATATATGCAACTGAAATATCCTGAGGTGCTTTTGGGATTAGCTTAAGGAACTCATCTTTTAAACTTTCTGGAACTCCACTTGAAGTAAGTAAAAGCGTCATAAGAAAATTATATCATTTTGAAGCTGGTGGTTCTAATCCATTCCACCTTATCCTAAAATTTAACAATTTTTGAAGCTAAAATTGAGGTAAAAATGATGCTGAAGACCATAGACGATGTTAGAACCTATTTCCTAAATAATTTTCATTGAAAATGAATTATGTCCAGGTAAAACATCTATAACTTTTTTATATTTCTTAATCTTAATAATACTTTTTGTGTAATCATCAGCATTTGATTCTTTAAGATGTAAATATATTGGCCCATCATATATTGTATCTCCAGTCAATAATAACTTATTAGTTGTTTCGTAGAGGCAAATTGAATCAGGCGTATGTCCAGGAGTATGTATAACCACAAACCTAAATGGCTTTATATTAATAATTTGGCCATCGGAAAGCTTTGTGTAATTAAAAGGGGGTATTGAATATGTTTCATCGTAAGAATTTAACTTATTTGAATGTTCTTTTGAATACTTTTTAAAGAGTATTTTTAATTTTTTTGCGTTTATTCCATTTTTTACAATGCTTTTATTCCAATTCGTTTCTAGAATTGATATGTCTGTAAATAGCTTATTCCCACCTATATGATCGTAATGGCAATGAGAATTAACGACTTTTACTGGAAGTGCAGTAATTTTTCTCACCGTATTTTTAATATTTCCAATTCCCATGCCAGAATCAAAAAGTAAAGTCTTATCATTCCCCACAAAAAGGTATGAAATTACTTTTTCAAAATGTAAAAACTCACCAATACCCCAAACATTGGGATAAAGCTGTTTTACTGTAAACCAATTTTTTTTCATATTTGATTCTTACATGAAATGAGTGAGGAGGATTCGTACGCAATCCCCCTTACTCTTATTTAAATGGAATCATGCCCCAGGCGTTCGATTCCCTATATCTAGCATATGCATGCGCTGGATGTCGTTGAGCAATATCTGCTATCCACTCTCCAACCTCTCCACATTCCCATGATTCTGCTCCTGATCGAGCCGTCCTAGACAGTTTCCATAATTCTGGATGATAGGTGGCTTTATATGTCTTGAATTCTGTTGCGGACGCATGCACCTCCATTGCCCATGGATCCTCCTTTATTAGCTGAACTCCTGACCACCACAGACTTCTTAGCCATGGATCAAGTGGCTTCTGGGTACCAGGGACTTTTGCCAGACAGTAATTCCAGAAATCAGAGCTTTTCGCCATTACTCTCTTACCGTATTCAGTGAGAGGCATATAGTCTAAAAGGTGCTGATAACCAAACGGGTATTGGCTATCTCCGAATCCCTTATGTTCCAATTTAGCTTTTCCATATCCGCTGGGTCGAAATGACCCGATAAGATATTCAACACCTAATTCTTGTGCTAACTGTTTAGTATGGGTAATTAGGTTACTTGGTAAGTGTTTCCCTTTAGAATTTTCCGCGACATTCATAGACATGAGTACGAGCGTATTTCCACTTGATTTATAGGTTTCACTATAATCTGTTGTTTCTTTTCCCGCTACCTTGTCCCAACTTGGAAGTGTATCTGGATTACCATCCCAATCTATTTGGTTTATAGATAGGCTAGCTACCTTTAAACCATTTTCTTTAATAAGTAGCTGTCCTTTTGGGAATATAATTGCCCTTCCTGCTATGGTTTCAGCACTTGCTTCGAGCCATGGAGCCCAATTAGGATGTTCAAGTTGTGTATAAATATCCATAGCTTCACTAGGTTTCCATTCCTCAATGACTAGTGAAGATGCGAGATCCTGTTCATTATGTTCTGTTTTTTCAATCATATTTTTCACCTCCTTTCGGGCATAAAAAAACCCGTCTTCATTTCAAAATTTCTTTTGAAACAAGGACGGGAATTCCCGTGGTACCACCTTTATTCCTATCTATTTTCTATTAAAAAAGCTCTGTGTCAACCTTGACAGAGTTTATAGATAGCTTATTGTTGAACCTACTTGCAAAATGCTTTCTTCGGTTCATGTGCTGGGAAGCTCTTTTTCAGTAAATTTTCGATTATGATGCTTTCAGCTACCATCACTTGCTCTAATCTAATTATTTACTTACTCTTCTTCCGTTAACGCACTCTTTAATTGTTAATGGTAATATACCACCAAAATCACAACTTGTCAATACAACTATGGGATAATGCTGCCGAGCTTGGATTCGAACCAAAATAAACGGATCCAAAGTCCGTTGTCCTACCATTAGACGACTCGGCAATGTAAAGGTATTTTACCAGATAAGTATATGAGGCATCAAGGAAACTATTTCTTTTTAATATTATGTCTTTCTGCTGCAATATAAGTAACAGCTCCAATTACTCCTGCAACAAATAATCTAGAAAGAACTCCGCCTTCCATATAGACAATTGTGGATAAATGTCCTTCAATAAGTGCCATACTAAGTTGGAAGTTTTTCCTCATTTCATCAATTTTAGCTTGGTTAGCTATATAATCATATTTTACTGCTCCTTCCATAGCGAGCATTCCACCAACTGAGTAAATATATGATTTAACCATGTTTCTTATTGATCTATCTTGTTCAATATTCATGTCCCGTAGTATAATACTAAATTGTTCCCTAATCAAGTAATTTTATCTTTATATTTTTAATGCTAAAATAGAATTTATGAAGAAAATTTTACCTTTGATTTTACTTATTATTCTTGTTTGCTTTACAGCTTTTATATACGTTTTAGTTTTTCCTAAGACAGAGGAAGAAAAACAAACAGTCGTCTCCCCTATTCCTGATTTTTTAAATATCATAAGTAATAAAGAGGTTTCTTCTCTTTCTCTTTGGTTACCAGCACTTAGTGATTTTATTTCAGGAAAAGATAGTATTCCTCAAGTAACTGCAAAGTCAGTTCTCTTATTTGATGTCGAGCAAAAAAAGGTTTTGTATGAAAAAAACCCTAAACAAAGACTTCCTATGGCTTCTTTAACAAAGATAATGACAGCAATTGTGGCATTGGAAAATCCTAAAAAAGATAATAAATATATTGTCAGAAAAGAGGATTTAGTAGGAGAAAATACAATGGGACTAACCCAAGGAGAAATTCTTACATTAGAAGAGCTCTTATATGGTCTTATTCTTCCATCAGGAAATGATGCAGCTGAGGTTTTGGCACATAACTATAAAGACGGAAGAGACGCTTTTATTAAAGCAATGAATAATAAGTCAAAGGCACTTGGTATTAAAGACACTAACTTTACCAACCCAAGTGGTCTTGAAGGAGATGGGAATCAATACACAACCTCATATGATCTAATGGTAATGACTCACTACGGCCTTTCTACTTTTCCTTTATTTGCAAAAGTAGTAGCTACTTATGAAAAAACTATTGATCAAAGTAATTTACATAAACAATTTTATCTTTATAACGAAACAAACCTTATTACAAGCTATCCAGGAGTTAAAGGGGTAAAAACAGGTTATACGCCAGAAGCAGGATTTTGCCTTGTAACCTACCTAGATTACAAAGGAAATAAGATAATAGGAGTTATACTTGGTAGTGAAAACAGAAGACAGGAAATGAAAGACCTATTGGATTTTTCTCTTAATTCAATTAATGTTAATCCTCCACCTCATATCTAACTTATTGAAAATACAAGCTATCTAGAGTAAAATTAGAGTACGTCAGTCTCGACCGTTGCCCAGCTTTTTGCTGGCCGAGTCTTGACGAGCCGTGGTGGTGGAATGGCAGACACGAGGGCCTTAAGAGCCTTTGTCCTTAATCGGACGTGAGAGTTCGACTCTCTCCCGCGGCACCGGGGAATAGCTCAGTTGGTAGAGCGCGCGGTTTGGGACCGTGAGGTCGGAGGTTCGAGCCCTCTTTCCCCGACTCATGACAAATTCTTGAAGTAGTTTTTCGTATCTTCTAAATCCTTATTCATTTGTTTAATTAGATCTTTTTCTGAATTAAACTTTATATTTTCTCTTAATCTTTTAATTAAAGTTACGCAGATAAACTTTCCATAAATACTTTTATTAAAATTTAGAATAAAGGTTTCTGCTTTGATGTCATCTTCCCCAAAGGTTTTTGCATTACCAATAAAAGTAATAGATTGATAAGTTTTTCCCATAAATTTAGTATTTGAAACATAAATCCCCTGTTGGAGTTTTCTGTGTAGTAAGAAGTTTGCTGTGGGAAAATTAAGTAATCTACCTCTTTTACTTCCCTTTCTAACTTTACCCCAGATAATAATTTTTTCTCTAGACATATTTTGGAATTATATCACTTACTATCTTTTACAAAAAGTTAAAGGTTTAGTATAATAAACACACAAGCGGGTGTAGTTCAATGGTAGAACGCAACTTTTCCAAAGTTGTCACGAGAGTTCGATTCTCTTCACCCGCTCCAATTATTTCTACTAATACCCAAAAATCAATGAGAAAAGTAAAAACAATTGATGAATATATTAATGATTATCCTAAGGATGTTCAAAAAATCTTGCAACAGTTTAGAAATTAAATTAACGAAAGAATAATTTTTGCAGCTTCATAAAACCCAAATATACCAATTCCAAAGAATGCTAGTCCCCCACCAATTAAGACTAATGGGTGCTTAACAATACCAACTGTTTTTTTAGGAAGAAGAAATAATCCAATAGTAAGAAGCATGTGTCCTAACATTACTCCTAGGGTAAAACCAAAAACATTTACGTATTCAAATACTGGAATATATCCTGCAAAATCATTAATACCTAATATAAATGGAATAGTAAAAGAAAAGATAATAAGATTTATAAAAGAAAGCTTCTTTGTTCTGATTAAATTTAAATCCGGAACAAAGAATTTTAAGATTGGTCTAAATAAATTATTTACAAAATCTAGCTGATTTTGTAATAAATTAACAGGCATTCTTATCTTAATAAAACTTTTCTTTTGTTTTAAAAACATTTCAAAACTTTCTTCAGATAGTTTAAATAAAATTACACTTGAAAGAAAAATTGAAATAATCATTAAGATTGGTATTTCTTTAAATAATGTCCAAACAGTAAGAATAAGAAATGTTCCAAAAGCGTTACCAAGTGAGGTACCAAGTGCTATAGCAATCTTTTTTTTCCAACCAGGATTTGTATGCATAAGATTTCCCATAAAAATGGCAAAATCGATTGCTGTTTTTAGAAATATTAATATTCCAAAGACTAGTTCTCTTTTTCTAAAATCTAAAATAATTGGATATTGAAGATTGAGGGAATCTAAGGCAAGTAAAACCCCATACAAAAGCGTTGAGAGGATAAAAAAAGTTAATATTGTAAGGAAAACAGGAATAAATTTTTCAATAAATTTTTTACTCATTTAGTTTTTTAGAATAAATTCAACTAGATTATACAACAAAAGACAAAATAGTAGTAAAATAGTGAAGTGGAAATTTTATCTATTGTATTAATTATTGCCGGACTTGTCTTATTTGAAACGATTTCAAGCATTGATAATGCAATCATAAATGCCGAAGTCTTGTCGACAATGAAAGAAAAAGCAAGACGATGGTTTTTATTTTGGGGAATTTTATCTTCAGTTTTCTTAGTAAGAGGCTTACTTCCTTGGTTTATTGTTTGGATTGTAAACCCTTCCCTTGGTCCAGTTGGTGCATTACTTGCTTCCTTTAGTAGTGATCCAGCAGTTGTTGAATCAATAGAAAAATCAGCACCTATCCTTTTAATAGGAGGCGGAGTTTTCTTACTCTTCTTATTTTTCCATTGGTTTTTTGTAGAGCCAAAGAACTATGGCCTTCGAGGTGAATCATTTATTCATAGACACGGTGTTTGGTTTTATGCTGTTGCTTCAGTTTTATTAACTGTAATTGTTTGGTCAGCGCTTCAAAGAGATCCAAGTCTTGCTCTTGGTGCAGTAGTTGGCTCTACTGTCTTTTTTATCACCAATGGTTTTAAGCAAAATGCAGAAGAACAGGAAAAAAAGCTTATGGGTTCTGGTAAATCTGACATTGCAAAAATTTTCTACCTTGAGGCAATTGACGCAACCTTTTCTATAGATGGAGTTTTAGGAGCATTTGCTTTTACATTAGTTGTTCCATTAATTTTCCTTGGAAATGGAATAGGTGCAATAGTGGTAAGACAAATAACTGTTTCCAATATAGATAGAATTAAGAAATATATTTATCTTAAAAATGGCGCCATGTATTCAATACTCTTTTTAGGAGTAATCATGTTAATTGATAGCTTTGGATATCATATTCCAAGCTGGTTCTCCCCTATTACAACGTTTGCAATCGTAGGCTATTTCTTCTTTAAATCTAAAAAGGCTGCTAACCTTGCAGGTATGGAGTCGAAATAATTCTCAATTTTTGGTAAAATACAGTAATGGCCCGGTAGCTCAACGGATAGAGCGAGTGCGTTCTAAGCACCAGGTTGGGGGTTCGATTCCCTCCCGGGTCACATTATTAGATAAAATTGATTCCCTCAATACTCTTTGCTATAATTCCGAACTATGGAAAGAAATCAAATCAGAGAAACAAGGTACCTTTAGCCACTAAGTGAGAATGACCAACTTGCCGTTCAAGCATGTCCAGGGTACAACAAGGCTTTAGATCGAGCACTAAGGGATACAGATGAGGAAAAGCGTTGTACGTATCTATCCTTTAACCAATGTCCATTGTCAACTTGGGTTCAGGGTACAACTGAAAGAATAATCATAAAAGGAAGTTGCCCAGACCTATAAGGCCTAACTGGTACCAGACCCATGTGGCTCACTTTTTATTAAGAGTAACTTTAATAAATTCTTTTAATACCTCATAAAATACTTCTAAACTTTTAATATCTATCCATTCCTTCTCACTGTGTAAATTACCCCCAACAGGTCTTATGAGAATCGCTGGAATTCCTTTTTCTAAAAAAAATCTTGCGTCTGAAGATCCGTGAGACTTAAGAAAAGAAGTTTTTATTTTTTTAGCATTAAGTATTTGAATGAATTGTTTTAAGTATTTATCGTTCTTATCGATCTCATAGCTTATACTCTTTGTTTTAATCTCAAAATCTATATCCGTAAATTTTTTTTTAATTAAGTTTATTCTTTTTTCCAGCTCATCAAAATTTGTAGATGGAACAAATCTAATATCAAGATTTGCTTCTGCATAATCGGGAACCTGATTAGTTGCTTTTCCACCAGATATTTTTCCAATATTTAATGTTGTATGAAAATGTGATTTATTATTGCAGGGTTCAACTTCAAACTCTTTTCTAAGCAAAGTTAAAAAATCCATTAAATTATTTATGGCGTTTTTTCCTAGCCAAATTCTTGCTCCGTGAGCAGATTGTCCCTTACTGGTAACCGTTACAGAAAACACCCCTTTTGCAGCTTCTACAAATTTCCAATTTTCCCCACCATCTGGAAGTAATATAACTTCAGATCTATAACCTTTTTCTACTAATTTTCCTACACCATTAAATCCTCCAATTTCTTCATCTGAAACTAGCATTATTCCAAAGTCATAATTTTTAAGATCTTGATTTATGTCTCGTAATAGATTTAAATATGAGGCTATTGCAAATTTCATATCAAATACCCCTCTTCCATAAAGTTCATTTCCTTTAATTTTAGGTTTAAACATTTTTCCTGAGGCATGTACAACATCCATGTGTGCGACTAACCACACTTTCGGAGTTTTTGTTTTTCTTGTAGTAATTAAAAGTGAAGGAAAACCATCAGATTTAAAATCTTTAATAAAAACGGGTAAGCCTTTTATTTGATCTTTTATCCACTGAAAAGCTTTCGCATTTTCATTTTGATCACGCGTTATTGTTTTAAATTCAACTAATTTTTTTAGCAATACATCTGTCATATTATTTTTCTAACACAACGGGTCCTGATAAGGAATCCCCTGCCCCGTGAATTTTAAGGTTGTATCTTGCATTCCATGACCCTCCAAGACATTCCCATTGCCCAGTATCTGTATTATACCCAAAGAACACCCTATAAATCATCCATTTGAATTCATCGGAAATACCGCTCTCCATTGGAGGAAAGAACGGTTGACAATATACTCCGCCAGCTTTACTACCGGCAAGCACAGCTTCTCTAATCCTATTACTGGATGATGCGCCTGGTGGTCTTTTGCTACCTGGTACAGGAATAAATATAAAAATATCTCTAGTTTTACTGCCCTGAAGCGGTTTAACTACACACCCTTTGCTAAAATCAATTTCATCAGGGTCAGTTATTTTTTTCCATAGTCCTAAAGCTTCACCATAGCTTTTATCTCCCTTTTTCTTAAGGGAACTTACAGATCTAGGTTCAAAATCATGGTATTCAACTTCTTCAGGCTCAGCTCTAACCAAAACAAGCTCATTATTGTCTCTAGGGTTATATGGTTCTATCCATAAATGATCATCAGTTGCTTTTCTTCTTGGGTCAGTAGAGACAACCGATTTGAAAACCGGCCATTTATTTTTAATTGCTTCAAGTCTTGTTTTAAAATCAGTATTTAGATGTGTGGTAAGACCAATTCCTGCAGGTCTTTCTTCCACTTCATAAATTCCTAAGGTCCCATTTTGTACAGAACAATCTAGTCTTACAATTAAAGATGGAATTCCATAAGTTTTTTGTACAAACGTTTCTTCCTTTGGAAAGACTTGACTCCACCTATTAATAACGCTAAGTCCTTCCTCAATATTTCTTTGAGTAAATATTCTTTCTTGAGGTAGCACTTTAATTTCCCATCCTCCGATTGTTAACCCAGTTGCAACAGGAGGAACAACCTCTCTGGGAGAAGCTACGTACTCTGGTATGACTGATGGAAATTCTTTCATAAATTTAAATCACAAAAAACCTCCCGGTTGGGAGGTTTTTATTGGCCCTTTTTGCAATTATGTATTTAGGACACTAAAACCCCCCTTCCAAGGAAGTAATAGTGTGACCAAAATATATTTGTACTTTTTTGTAGAAATATCTTTCTCATATTAAATAAAATTATTTACTTCTTTAAAAGCAAATTCTACTGCTTCTCTCGGAGAATTTGCGCCTATTATTTTTCTTCTATTTCTTTTATCAAAATACTTGTCTGCCATTTTATCTGTCCATCCACCATATCCTTTTAAAGCAATAATTGGTATGTTTGCCTGGTATGCGATTGCCATTTCAGTTAGGGTTCCCGATCCTCCGCTTATCGCAATAATTACATCGCAGGATAAAACCAATACTAATTCTCTTCCTCCACCTTTTTCTAGCCCTGAAGGAATTATTATGTCCGCATTTTTTTCAATTACTTTTTTATCTTTTCCATAAGTTACTCCAATAGTTAAACCGTTATTTTTTTTAGCTCCTCTGCAAGCAGCAGAAGACAATGAATCTAAATCTTTTTCTGCTCCAAAAAATAGAACGCCGCCTCTTTTAGCTATTTCTTCGCCTATTTTTTCAGCAGCAGCTTGCGTCTTATTATCGTATTGTAGATCTGCGCATGAGCCCATTACTCCTATTTGTATTTTTCTTTTCATATTTTTACTTTCAATCCATAAAAAACCTCCCATTTAGGGAGGTCAAATCTTTTGTCTTGGTTTACGTTATTTCTTCACAACACAAAGAAACCTCCCGGTTAAGGAAGCATAGTGAAACCAATAAAAGTTCAAATTTCTTTTTAACATTGAAACTATTGTATTACCTTTTAGCTCATCTGTCAAATAAAATGTATTTTGGAATAAATATAAAGATGGTATAATAAGACTATATGGTGATGTTAGCTCAGCTGGTTTAGAGCGCTAGGTTGTGGTCCTAGAGGTCGCCGGTTCGAATCCGGTACATCACCCCAAATTTTTTAGCCTCGGGTTTATATATCAAACTGATTTACCCCAAGACGGGACCCGAACCTCTGATATAATCGCAGATATGACGCTTCTTCTTACGTCCAATGGTATAAAAGGAAAAATAGCTGATATATTTCCCACTCTTCTTCATAAACCATCCTCAGAGTATTCTGTTGCCTTTGATACAACAGCTGCATATGGTGATGAGGACAATCCCCAGTGGTTTGGGAAATTTAGAGACCAACTTTACAAGCAAGGTATTACCAATATTGATGACCTGGACTTACGAAACATAAACCAAGAAAAGCTTGAAAAATTGCTCTCTACTAAAGATATGCTTTTTGTAAATGGTGGAAATACCTTTTTTCTTCTATATTGGATGCGAAAAAGTGGATTTGGTGTAGCGCTTAAAAATTTTCTTTCGGATGATAAATTATATGTTGGAGTAAGTGCAGGCGGTATTGTGGTTACTCCTACTATCTCAATTGCAGGTGTTGAGCCTGGTGATGCAAATAATGTGGGTATGCAGGACTTTACAGGTCTTAGTACAGTCGATTTTGAGTTTTCACCTCATGTTCCAGATATGGTCTCCTATATGTCGGTTGAGGAATATAGTAAAATAACGCCAAATAAAATTTATTCTGTTGATGACTATACTGCAGTTTTGGTGCAGGATGACAAAGTAAACATTATTGGCGACGGCAAATATAAGATTTACAACGAAAATCTTCATAAACTCGCAAAACTTGTCTGATAAAAGACTATTTCCTGTGCTTGAAGAGTACTAAAATAAGTCCGAACATCGTTCGCTAACCCACCCCAAGAAATTTTGTCTCAGGAGAAAATCTTAATAGATTTAAAGTTTTTGGAATCTAATTCTTTGAAAGTAATAGCTTCGTTTGTAAATTTCTGTAACTCAATTTGCTTAGGTGAAAGGATATATTCAATATAATTATTTTCTAGTTTTTTTAGAGCTCCTATACCAACCCAAAACTTAGCAATTGATGTCTTCGTGACTCCAACAGCCAGAAATCTACCAGACGTAAGCGGTTGGTTAAAGATAGGAATTTTAGTTGGTTGAAAATAATAACCTAAATCCCTTTTCATTGCTATATAGGCATCATGAATTAAGCGAATTTTTTCTCTCCAATTGGTATCTTTTAACTGTTCAGGGGTAGGCTTAGCATTTAATTCCACAACTGTTAAATCTTCTTCTTTGAATGTGGGATTTGTTAACGAAAGTTTTTCTATATTCTCTTGAAGAGATTTTTGAAACGCATCTCGTGAGGAAAATAGTGTTTCAAATGGTGTTATTGTCATCTTGAAATTTTGTGGTTGATAAGCTTTAAGAAAATCTAGAAGTTTTTGATAGTCCTTGATGTAATCCTCAACATCTTTTAGCGGGATATTGTCTAAAATAGGAACAATTAAATCGTCGACAAAATAGTCGAACCATACACCAGGTTTATAAATCTCACAAATTGGCTTAAGCCATTTTGTATAGTACATTGCTGTAAATAATTCTGCCCAATCAGGAAGAGGTGCTTCTTCAAGTCTCCATAATTTATATGCGCCATGAGGAAAAGTAACATTAATTGGCTGATTATTTTCTATATTTAATTTGATTGCGTTTTTCATTTGCTCAATCAGTTGAGGGCTTGCAGCATATTTGCGAAATTTCTTGGACATAAGAAGTCTAAAGATTTCGTCTGCTAATTTTTCTTTAGTAACTTCTCGCGAGTGAAACTCTTTTAATTTTTCTAGTTCTTGTTGTATGTATTGTTGTGATGTCATTCTGAGATGCGGGAAGGAATTGAACCTTCGTCTCTTGTCTTGCGGACAAGCACCTGAACACTCGGCTACCGCATCAGACATATTATATCAAAGAGCTGAGAAAGAGTGTTTATAAGATTCTAGTTCTTGTAATTGAAGTGAGCTATAATAATTCCTACATCATGTGATAAGTTACCCATAAGTTACCTCTTACTTAATTTGACTC
>CAYYJP010000004.1:30561-35320 GCA_964472285.1 uncultured Gammaproteobacteria bacterium
CGACTTATTGTTCGAGTATCGAAACACATCACTGCTGTGATTGACGGTGTTCTTCATGACACATATGACTGTTCACGTGAAGGCACGCGTTGTGTGTATGGTTATTATATCAAAGAATTAAAGGAGTATTTATAAAACTCTAATTCCTGCTGCTGGAGCGTGCTAAAATAAGTCCGAACATCGTTCGGTAATCTACCCATAAGTTACCTCTTACTTAATTTGACTCCTTTTATTTATTAAGATACAGTTAAGTTATGGATAGTGGCGAGCTTATTCAGGAGTCCCCTAACGATAACAAAGGTGATTTTATAAAAAAAATAGTTTCAAGACAAAACTTAATCTTCGTTTTTCTTTTTGTTATCCTTATAAATCTTCTCTATTTAGATTTAATAATTGCAAAAGGGACAAATATAAAGACAATTGAGAAAATAATCTCTGCACCAACTTTTGATAAATCATCGGATAATACTGCTTGTTTAAATGAATGCAAGGCGTTAATAAATGAAGAAATAGGGAAACTAAATAAAGCTACTCCAGTTATTTCCTCTCCTACTCCGACTAAAGCTCCTGCCTCTGCTCAAACAACATCTTCTACAACAAAAGAGTATTATGTTCCTTTTGGATCAGGATCAGGCAGTTCTTTAGACTGGCAGGATATGGCAGGACTTCAGGCATCAATTGACAGTAATGGATATAACAGTATTAAGAGCGTAGTCTTTGAAGTTTCTTTACATGTTCCAACGGGCAACGAAACTGCAAGCGTAAGGTTATATAATTCAACAGATAACCATCCTGTCTGGAATTCAGAGCTTACCTTTAATGGAAATTCCTCCTCTGTATTTATGTCCTCAAGTCCTATTTCTTTGGATAGTGGAAATAAGCTATATAAAGTACAGATTAAGACCCAGCTTCAGTACCCTGCCATTGTTGACCAATCGAGAGTCCACATTACAACAAATTAAAATTCTTATATTTGGTAATTTGTATAGGGAGTAAAATTGGCTCTTTGCTTTACCAGTATTGTAGGTATAGTACCCAATAATTCAGCGGTAGCATATGGAATAACAGCTTCTTTAGGAGTAGGTATTGGAAAAAGCTGTAAGGTTGTTTCATTTGGTATTACGCCCGGATATTTTCCTAATACAGATACAATTCTTACAAAATGTGCGGAATGGGATACCATAACAGCTCTTCTTGGTTTACTGCCGTCCGGATTGTTTGGAAGATCTAAACCTTCCATTTGATCTTCTGTATGAGTAATAGGCATTATTTCCCCCTTACTGTTTCTAAACTTTTCATACATAACCAATTTCTCATCAGGTATTCTAAAAGAACCATTTTGTCTTGCAAGTTGTAAAGCGTGTTTTATGTGTGATGCTTGCCAACTAACAGATGTATACATTAAATATGGCCCGTACTTTGCAAAATCATCTTCAGAAAGTGTTTGGGGAGACTTTATTGATCCAGTCTCTTCCTCTATTCTTCTTGCTGTAACTAACGAGGCAAGCGTATATGCAGTTCTAATTCTTGCCCTATCCATTTTTCTTGACCAGTTCCATCTATGATAATTTTTATCATCTAGATCTGATTTTCCTTCTTTAAGCATGCCATAACTATATGGACCAGGTCCGGAATCTATGTATATTACATCAGTATCAGTATGGACTTTAGGATGCTTTTGGTATGTTGCTTGCTCAAGTCTTTGAATTAAATCAACACTATTTGATATAAAAGTCTCAACTTCAAAAAGATGCGCATAAATTAAGGGAAATCTCTCCTCAATAGCAGTATCCAAGATATCGGCTTTTAATCTTTCTCCTTCTTCTTTGGAAAGGATTCTAGATCTTTCGATGGGTAATGCAAGTTCTATCATAGAGAGTATTATTATCTTTGTTGTCTAACTCTTTCAAGCCTTGTGAGGTATTTTTTCCTTAGCCTAAGGTTTAAAGGCGTTACTTCTAAAAGCTCGTCGTCTTCTAGGAAGTCTAGGCATTGTTCAAGACTCATTACTATTGCTGGGGTTAATGCGCCTAAATTTACATCTGAAGTTGAAGCTCTCATATTAGTTTGCTTTTTTTCCTTGGTAACATTTATTTCAATGTCTTCTTTTCTACTGTTTTCTCCAATAATCATTCCTTCATAAACTTTAGTTCCTGGGTCAATAAACGTAACTCCTCTTTGTTGTGCATTATCTAATCCATAATGAAGAGCATTTCCACCTTCTGAAGCAATTAAAACACCGTTTCTTATTTGATCAATTGGAGATGTTAGTGGTTCATATTTATAAAAGATGCTATTTATAATTGCAGTTCCTTTTGTTGAAGTAAGCAAAGCACTTCTAATTCCAAGTGTATTTTTAGATGGAATCTTATATTCTACTTTTGTATTTCCTTTTCCATCTGAAAACATGTTTGTCATAAGTCCTTTTCTTGCTCCAAGTTCGCTTGTTACTGCTCCTAGGTAATCATCTGGAATATCAATCATTAAATCTTCAACTGGTTCCATTTTTACTCCTTCAATTACTTTTAAGATAACTTCTGGTTTTCCTACTTGGAATTCATATCCCTCTCTTCTTAGTGTTTCAATAAGAATAGAAAGATGAAGCTCTCCTCTTCCTGAAAGAATAAATTTCTCTCCATCTTGTTGCATTCTAAGACTAATGTTTGTTTCAAGTTCTTTAATAAGTCTTTCATGAATTTGTCTTGAATTTGTAAATTTACCTTCTCTTGCAGCCATTGGAGATGTGTTTGCTGATAAAGTAATCCTAATTGTTGGTTCTTCTACTTCAATTCTTGGTAATTCATCGGGACTTTTAACATCTGCTACTGTATCTCCGATTGTTGCATTTACTACACCTGTAATATCAACAATATCTCCAGCAACTACTCTTTCTACTTCAATCTTTTTAAGACCATGAGAAACTCTAATGCTATCTGCTTTTCCAGTTTGTCTTTGCCCATTTGCTCCAAGTAAGACTAAAGGTTGTCCTTTTGTTAATACCCCTCTTCTAATTCTTCCAATAATATGTTTCCCTTTATGGGTATCATAATCAAGGCTTGTAACAAGCATTTGGAAATCTCCACTATCAACTTTTGGTGCAGGAATAAATTCAATTATTTCATCTAAGATTGATTCAAGTGTGGTTGCACTGTTTACAAGATTTAAATCCTTAGAAGCTTTTCCTTCTCTTCCAATTGCATAAAAGGTTGGAAAATCTAAATGTTCTGTGTCTGTTGCAAGTTCTAAGAATAAATCATGGGTTTTTTCAATAGTTTTCTCTATATCAGCAAGCGCTTTATCAATTTTATTAATAACAACAATTATTCTAAGACCTAATTCTAAAGCTTTTTTTAAAACAAACTTTGTTTGTGGCATAGGTCCTTCTTGTGCATCAATAATAAGGAGTGCACCGTCAGCCATATTAAGAGTTCTTTCTACTTCTCCACTAAAATCAGCATGTCCTGGAGTATCAATGATATTTATCTTGTAATCTTTATAATAAATAGCGGTATTTTTAGCTAAAATTGTAATTCCTCTTTCTCTTTCCAAAGGATTACTATCCAAAATTGTTGTTTGACTCATTTCAGCCTCGTTTTCTCTAAAAGTGTGAGACTGTTTAAGCATGAAATCAACAAGAGTTGTTTTTCCATGATCAACGTGTGCGATGACTGCTACATTTCTGATTTTATCAGATGTGAATTTATCCATAATAAAAGCAGCTTTTGGCTGCTTAATCATTATAACATAGTTTCCTATAGTTTTATCTGTCTTTACTGGTTCTTGCTTTATAATCTTCCATAGAAGCAGCTATGTGTACCCGTGGACAATCCATTTCTATTGCCACTCCTTCAAATGAAGAAAACTGAATAGTAGTAGATTCTTGAACTGGTAGATTATCTACAAAATCCAAGGATTTAGGAAAGTGATGAATATTTGAAAAATTTACATAAGAAAGAGTTTGGCCAAAGTGTGAAAGCGCATTGCCTAATCTTTGACCAAATAAAGGATTTGTTACATCTGCGGTTACATAAACGATTGGTGTTTCTTCTGTTTTTTTCTTTGCGAGTGGAAATCTTCCTAGATTGCGCCAATGGTATTTTCCAAAATTACGAACCTCATCGGTAAACTTAGTTTCAAAAAAAGAATGGACGTATAATTCTCTATTTTTTATATTCATTTGAGCTGGAAAATTACCAGGTGAGTCGTAATCAAATATTACTCCTTCTGCTTGCCATGGTGTTTGAGTATTCTTGATAGCCTCTCCTACATGCTGACTAAATTCCAGTACTGCAGGATTAATATCAACCATTATTACCCCATCAAGACCCAGTGATGGTAGGAGTGAAAAAATGCCTCCTGTGCCAATAACTAAACCTATTCCTCCTTGTGCTTCTTGTCTTCTTCTCTCAAGTAAAGGAACAGATAAACTTAATCCAGCTTCATTGCAAAATAAGTGTCCGTAAGGATCCTTATTTCTTCTGGTTTTCTCAGATAATCCTCCTAATTGAGTTAATAATTCATTTACTACTGGCATAAGGGGGCATTATAGCTAATTTATGGCTAAATTGCAAAATATAGGCCTAAAATATTGATCTATTTTGTCGTATTTTGTTCTGTTGATTTTCGTATTATTTTCCATTAATCTATTCTTATGCTGCTCTTAATACTTTTAAAGAAAATCCTCAAAATGTATGCCTTTTGGCTTTTTATTTAATGAATAAAATAATCTTACATATCGACTTTGATTCATACTTTGCTT
>CAYYJP010000005.1:0-5627 GCA_964472285.1 uncultured Gammaproteobacteria bacterium
AACTATTTCTTCTTCTTCTTTTTCTTTGCCATTGTAGTTTCACCCCCTTTTAATTAATAAGTTCTTTAGTCTTAGAGTCTATATCTTTAAGTTAACTTCATATTGGATCATTTTTATAGCAATGTCAAGAAATTTTATCTGCTTCAAATTATAGAGTTTAGGCTGGTTTAGCAATAAAAATTAATGAGGCTAATTTTTGCTATTTTATTTCACTTTTACCAATGTATTTTTGTAATACTTCAGGAATCCTTATTGATCCGTCTTCTTGTTGATAGTTTTCCAAAATAGCAATAATTGGTCTCGTAGAAAAAGCTGTACCATTTAAAATGTTTACATACTTTTTTTCATTTCCATCTTGGTATTTGATATTAAGTCTTCTTGCTTGAAAATCTGTGGTAGTTGAAGTTGAAGTTACTTCTCTATATTTATTTTCTGAAGGAATCCATGCTTCAAGATCATATTTTCTTGCTGCAGGATAACCTAAGTCTCCACTACACATCTTTACAACCTGATATGGAATACCCAAAGATTGAAGTAGTTTTTCTTCTATTGATAAGAGATACTCATGTTCCTTATCATCTTCTCCTTTTTTTGCATAAGAAACCATTTCAACTTTATCAAATTGGTGCGCTCTTAAAATTCCTCTTGTATCCTTACCATAGCTTCCTGCTTCTCTTCTAAAACAGGTAGAAAATCCTGCATATCTTTTAGGTAAATCTTTTGCATCCAATACTTCATCTTTGTGCATAGCTACAATTGATTGTTCACTTGTGCCAACCAAAACTAGATCATCTTTATCTAAGATATACATATCTTCATCTCCACCATTTTCCATATATCCAAGTCCTTTCATAACCTCTGTTTTAATTAGAACTGGAGGAATTAATGGAATAAATCCTTCTTTTAAAAGAAGATCAAATGCAAGTTGTCTTAGTGCAAATTCTAAAAGTGCACCTTCATTTTTCAAAAAATAAAATCTTGCACCTGATATCTTAGAAGCTCTTACGACATCAATAATGTCTAATTTTTCACCTAGCTCTAAATGATCTTTTGGAGTAAAATTAAATTTTGTTGGTTCACCAACTTTTCTTAAAATTTCATTTTCTGTATCGTTTTTACCAAACTTAACATCATCTTTTGCTGGGTTTGGGATTTGTAAAAGGTATTTAGTTAGTTCTTCCCTAATTGCATTTAAATCATGCTCATGCTTTTCTAGCTTTACCTTTATCTCCCTACCTTTTTCAATATTTTTTTCTTTTGCAGTCCTATTTCTTTCTTCCCTAAGAGATTGAACCATAGTATCAAGACCTCTTAATTTATTATCGAGTTCTAGTACATGTTCAATATTTACCTCTATACCCTTATCTTTTGCTTTCTTTGCAACTAAGCTTGGGTTTTCTCTGATAAATTTTATGTCAAGCATGAGTAGATTATATCACTTTTATTTTTTTTGACTATCCAAAAAATTCTTAAACTTTTCCAAAGCTTTTGCTCTATGAGAAATTTGGTTTTTCTTCTTAGGACCCATTTGTGCAAAAGTTTTATTCTCTCCAAAGGGAATAATAATTGGGTCAAATCCCCAACCCTTATCTCCTTTTTCTTTTAACGAAAGTATACCTTTAACAGTTCCAATAAATGTATGGATTTTTTTACCATCGTGATATGCAACTACACTTTGGACAATAACATTTCTGTTTTTTTCATTCTTTAATAGTTCAAGAATTTTTTTATTTCCTAATAAATTATGTATGTATTTTACAAAAGGTCCGGGAAACTTATTCCAAGCCTCAATAAAAACACCAACATCATCAACTATTACAGGTTTTTTAAGAATATTAAATGCTTCCAATACCTTTTTCTTTGCTACATATTCCAAATCCATGCTTTGGACCTCATCAATTTCTATATTTGCGATTTTAAGTGGAATTTTTAAAATATCCGATATTTCATCAACCTTTCCCTTATTACTTGTTGCTACAAAAATGTTTTTCATTCTAAGAAGTATACCACTTTTATTATATGTTAAAAAATGTTATCATTGTAGGCCAAATGACAGAAAGAAATAGGCAATCAACAGACACATGGATAATTCCAAAGGACCCTGTTAAAAAAGGGCCAAGGCCAGTTTTTGGTGAAGATACTAGTGCAACTTATGGAGAATTTAATCTAAGTAGATCTAGATTACTAGCAAGAAGAAGAAGACATCAAAGAGGATTTGGACTTACTGCAAGATATTCAACATCTAGACAACATTAAATCTTTCCTTAACAAAATCTTTATCTAAAGAAAGTATTAACCAAGCTGCTTTTGGTCCATGATCTTTTCCAATCAAACTCAAATAAATTGCTGCAAAAGTTTGTTTTCCATTTAATCCCAAGCTTTTCCCAATATCATAAATTCTTGTTTGAAATTCCTCAGGATCCCAACTATTATCAATTTCATCTGAAATTTTTACTAAAACTTGTTTTTGTATTTCTGATAAACTTTTTGCTTCTCCTGGTAATTCTTTTTTTATACTAAACTTTTCGTCCTCAGAAGCAAATCTTTCTACCCAAATCCTTGCATATTTTGCCCATTCTTGGAGATTACTTTTTTTAATCTCTTCTTCCATATTTGGCATTTGTACCCATTGAGCTAGTACTGAAAAACGAATAGTTGGTGGCCTTTTTATCTCTCCTACTTGAGATAACTCAAATATACGAGCAAGATCCTCATTTGTATTATTAAAATATGCATCTGCACATTTTTGATAATCATCAAAAAGTGCTGGAATAATATTTGCCTGTGAAGGATCAAAATTTATCTGACTATTAACTTTAATCCTAACAATTAAAAATCTAATAAGCTCAACTGGTAAAATTTCTAAAACATCTGAGGCTGCAACTCCTACACCTTTTGAAGATGACATTTTTTTTCCTCCAATTAATATCCATTCATATGGAATTGGATATGGAACTGGGTAATCAAGAACTCTTTTGCAAATTTGACTTGTTAAATCATGAGATCCACCACTAGACATATGATCTTTTCCTGCGCCTTCAATAGTTACTCCAATTGCTTTCCATTTTACTGGCCATTCAACTTTCCAAGGAAGTTTTCCAACTATTCCTTTTTCCGAACTAAAAGGAGATGCTTTGCCTTTTTCTCCACATCCTTTTGTCCAATTAACTTTATCTACAACGCATTCATAGGTAACTAACTCTCCATCCCAATCTGTAACTATTGTTGTTGAGACTTTACCACAATTTGGACAATACAATTGGAATGGATACCAATCATTTGCAATTTTTTTATCATACATTTCTTCATAAATTTTCCTAACCTCAATAGCTTTATCTAAAACCTCTTTTACCATTGGATTCATTTTCCCACTTGTGTATAAATCTTTTGTCCAAAGAATTTTTGGCTCACAACCAATTGCATTGAATACTTTTTGAAAATCAGCTGCATAATATCTTGCATAATTCTCAAATCCTTCAACCGGGGATGGAATTTTAAATAAAGGCATTCCAAGATATGGTTCGAATTTTTCTCTATCTAAATATGAAGGGATATCATCCATTGGATCATGATCTTCAAATACATATGAATACTCTGCTTCAACTCCTTTATCACGAAGCGCTTTAAATATTAAATCATGCACAACCACACCACGAAGAGCCCCAACATGAACCCTACCTGATGGAGTTTTCATATCGTCAACCCAATATGGTTTATATTTACCAGATTTTATGATTTCTTCAGCTAAGCTGTCTGCCCAAAACATAATGTTATTTTACATTTAAAACTAAACTTTTGCTACTGCTTTAATAAAGAATATTAAAACAGTTTGTTTTATTTTAAATCTATTTCTTCTCCTTCCTTAATTACTAGTTGAAAACTATTCCAATTATTTAACACGCTTCTAATCTCACCAACTTTAAAAACAGCAAAAATTGCCCCCTGTGGATCTCTTCCTAAGCCTCGCACTTGACCCTCAGAATCTCTAATAGTCCATACTCCAGTTTCTCTTACCATAGACATACCATCTGGTAATCCAGTTTTAACAACTGGAGCATCAGTACCTGCTCCTTTAGCTTTTTGCCTATAATTCCTAGCTTTTTCATTCATAATTTTATTCTCCTTACCTTAAGCCACTAAAAAACCCCTCCTTTGAGGGGCTTGTCTTAAATGGCTTTCTAAAAGTTTATGCCAAGACAAATCCCTCCGTAGAGAGGTTTTTCTTGACCTTATGTCTAAAATTTGAAATTAATTTTTCCATTAACCTTAAGATTATAACATTAAATTATTTTTTGTCAAAATCTAATTACTCTAAAGAGGAGGTATCACCTTCTGGAGAACCTTCTTCTTTAGCCCTTAAAATTCGTCTGACAATTTTTCCAGAACGGGTTTTGGGAAGCGTTTTGACAAATTCAATTTCTTTAGGATATGCGTTACCTGAAAGTTTTTTTTGTACAAATTCTGTAAGATTATATTTAAGATTTTTACTTATTTTGATATTGGGCTTTAAAACAATAAACGCTTTAATTATTTCTCCCCTTAAAGGATCGTGTTTCCCTATGACACCTGCTTCAACAACATGGGGATGCTCAACGAGCGCGCTTTCTACTTCAAAAGGACCTATTCTTTGACCCGCTGTTTTAATAACATCATCTGTTCTACCTATAAACCAAAAATATCCGTCTTTATCTACTTTTGCTCTGTCACCTGAAAGATACCAGCCATTCTTAAAAAGAGACTTATACATTGCATCATTTTTCCATATCTTTGCCATAAAAGAAGGAATAGTATTAGCTTTTAATGCCAAATTTCCTTCTGTATTTACAGGTACTTTTTCTCCTTTATCATCAACTACTACAGCTATTACTCCCGGGAAAGGCTTACCCATTGATCCTGGCTTTATATCTAATGACTGGAAGTTTGTAATGCAAATTCCTCCAAGCTCTGTTTGCCACCAAGTATCATGAATTGGAAGATCAAATTTCTCAAGTCCCCACCAAAGAGCCTGTGGATTAAGCGGCTCTCCAACACTACCAATAAAACGAAGGCTTTCTAAATCAAAAGATTTAGTGTCTAGATCTGATGCCATAAGCATTCTTATAGCTGTAGGAGCTGTATACCAAACAGTCACCTTATATTCTTCTAGAATTTTATACCAGTGTTTTGAAGAAAAACGTCCTTCATAGATTACTGACGTTCCTCCGGTAAGCCAAATACCTAAAATCCCATAGACAACACCTGTTATCCATCCTGCGTCTGCAGTACACCAACAAACATCTCCCACTGAAATATCTAGAACATATTTTGAGGTTAACAGTATCTGTAAAATATCCCCATGGGAGTGCATTACTCCTTTTGGTTTTCCCGTAGACCCTGAGGTATAAAGCATATATGCCAAATCCTCTTTTATAAAATTGCCAATAATAAAATCCTTACTCATCTTTCTCATTTCTTTTTCATAGGAAATTACATTTTCTAAAGAACTCTTCTCCTTTGATCCTCTTTCTACAACTATTATTTTTTTAAGTCCAGGCAATTTATTCCGAATTTTTTCTATACGAGGAAGTAACATTGAGTTAGTTATTAAAACACCAAAAAAAATAACGAAAAGACAAAAAGATTTATTG
>CAYYJP010000005.1:5637-24321 GCA_964472285.1 uncultured Gammaproteobacteria bacterium
CAAGAAACCGCACCAATTTTTAAAACTCCTAAGAAACTAATATATCTTTCAGGAATTGTGGGAAGAAAAATAAATACTTTATCATTTTTCCTAACTCCAATTTTTTTAAGAAGATTTGCGAATTGATTTGTCTTTTGAGAAAGCTGTTTAAATGTATATTTTTCGTTTTCACCATTTATACCTTTATAAAAAAGTGCTATTTTATTACCCCTTTTATTCTTTACATACCTGTCTATTGCATTGTATGCAAGATTAATTTTTCCATCTTTAAAATACTCCATTTCAGATTCTGCTTTTTCCCATGAAAAATTACTTGTAAATTTATTTATGTTAATAAGGTTTGGTTTTTTCTTAAAACCATTTGGATTCTTGCGGATAATATTTATCTCACTGTCCATAAAAATGCGGGTATTTAGCTCTAGACGGATGCAACCATATCTTCATCTAATCTAAAGAGTCCTTCATCAAGTCTTTTTTGATCTATAAAGTGAGCTATAAAACCAACTGAACGAGATAAAACAAATAAAGCATTAAAAAACTCAGTGTTAATTAATTCCAAAAGATCACTATCAGAATATCCTTCTTTTTCAGATAAAATGTCCATAAGTACGGCTGCAATTACACCGTCTACATTTAAAATTAAATTTGCTTTTTTAGAAGTTGTTACTTTTTCTACTTCTTTTGCAAAGAGAGAAAAACGTTTATTAGAAAGTTTTTCGGAAAATTTTAATATTTCTGTTACTCTTGGATCAGGCATATCTAAACGATATTTTTTGTGCCCAATTCCTGCAATATATGTTTTTTTACTGGCAAACTCTTCTACAAAGTCTGAGGGTGTCTGATTTTGGCTTACTCCTTTTAGCCAATTACTGGCAGAATCATTAATTGCGCCTCCAAACCGTGGCCCAATTGTTAATAATCCTGATGAAAGAGATGACACCAAATCCTTGCCTGCTCTTGAAGCAAAAATTGTATTTAAAGCACCACTAACATATGGTCCGTGATCAACAAGAAGTCTTAATATAAAATCGATAAATTCCTCAAGCTCTTTTGATTTGATTTTTTTACCTAAGAAAAGTGATACAACAATTGCAGCAAATGAATTGTTTTTTGCAAAACTTAATAAATCCTCATTTAGAATCTTAACTTTACCATCCTCATCTTTTGAGATAGTTGTTGAGATAAGAGCTTTTTTTCTTTGTTCCATAACCCTTATTCTACTATAATCTGTTGTTTTTTTCACACTTTCTAGGGATAAATTTGTTATTTTATCGACAAAATCTGAAAAAGTATCACAAACAATTGCTCCCGCTTCTGTTAATACTTTCTTTTTTGCTTTGGCAGATTCATTTTTATTCTTAGCCATAGCTTTTGCATGACCAAATTGAGGAGGAGTTTGGAAAATCTCTGAGATAGTTCCCGCTATAAAACAGTATGTGGGTTTTGTTATTTGTTTTGTCTTAAGAAGCTCTGTTAATTCGTATTCATCCTCTCCACCTAATTCTCCGAAATATATTATTGCCTTTGTTTTAACATCTGCCTGTGCGCTCATAAAAGCTTCTCTAGGGGTGGTTATAGGAAATCTATCTCCTCCAAAAGAAAGAGCAAATGAAATATTCTTAGAAGAATTTGCAACAATTCTTATTAATTCTCCTGTCATACCCCCAGAGGCGCTAAAAACAGCTACGCCTCCACCATCAATAAGACTTGAGTCAACTAGTTGATTAATATCTATTCCACCAATCGGACCTAGTTTTAAAACACTTGGAATAACCAAACCGACACTTGATGGACCTATTATGAATTTTCCTAATTGATTAGAAAGCTCAAAAAGCTCTAGTGAATGCTTTTCAGGAACATTTTCCGCAAAAATTACTCCTCCTAAAAGCAACGGCAATGCCTCTAATATCTCTTTTGTGGAAGAAAGAACTCTTCTTGCTGACGAAAGATTAATAAAAAAAGACAAATCTTCTTTTTTCTTAACATCAATTTTACTAATTTCAGAAACGATTGGAATTAGAATTTCACTATTGCCCCAAAAATATCTTTCGAATTTTCTTCCACTGGCAATAATTACACTTACACTTGGCTCAGCTTTACCACTTAGAAAATCAAAGTCCAATATGGATTGGATTATTGCAGGATAACTTCCGATTGTAACTATTTTTCCTTTACTTTGTCTTATTTTTTCTATATTAATCATTTTTTTAAATACTTAAGAGCTTGTAAAACAATATCTGTTAAAATCATTTTTGGACCTTCTACGTAACCTAATAAGTTTTCTTTTTCCAAAAAGCTTTTCATATCAGCCAAACCTTTTTCCTGATTAGGACCACCTCTTCTTACAAAAACCTTTACTTTTTGTCTTACCAAATCATTTTTAACTTCATCTAAAGCTCTTAAAATTCCATTAAAAGTAATTCTTATGTCTGTAAAATTGGCTACGCCTCCACCTATTATCAAAACTTTTTTGGGAGCTTTAGATTTTAAAAGAAGACTTAATAAATTTTTTGTATAGATAAAGGTTTCTTCTTCATTAGGATTTCCACTGTATTCTCCATAATTAGCAAGTTCTTTTCCAAATCCTTGATTAGCAACTTCATCAGCAAGAACAATGCTTGCCCCTCCTCCTGATAAAAGCATAAAAACGCTTCCGTTTGGATTTAAAAAATCGAATTTAAATGCTGCCTGACTTTTTTGTGAAAGAGTTAAGATATTTTCTTCTTCCTCTGTCTTTGCCTTTACATCAAAGACAAAATCTGACTCACTAAATGAGTTCTTTACAAAAAATGAAGAAGTACTATCCACTTCTACCGCAAGATCAAGAAGAAATAACTTGCCGTTTGTTTTAACTAAAGGATTAATTTCCAAAAAAGAAAAATAATTTTGATCAAAAATATTAAATAACTTTTCTAAAAATTCTTTATCTATCTCTAGATACAAAGAGATTTCTTCTATGTCTTTTTCTTTACTTATAATTTTACTCTGAACTTTTTCTTTTTCTGTTTCAATATCAATTCCACCCGTATTTGAATACAAAACAAGTTTTCCATCCCTAACTCGCTCAATCGATATATATTTTTCCTCTAGTTTTTCGTGAGGTACAAACTCTTCAATAAAAAAGCAAGAAAATCCCAAATCTTTATATGTATCTATTACTAGCTCAATCTCAAAAGGTGCTTTATCAAGAGCTACAAGGCCTTTTTTAAGCCTGCCTTTTACCCCTTGATCTACTTTAACAACATATCGCTTATTCTTATTAAGCTTTGTAATATCTAAGTTTTCTTTATTTAAAACGGAAAAAAAATCAGGAGTTAAATTGAGGGTATTGTAAACAAGCTCTTTAGCCTTATATTCGCTTATTTTTACTCTTGCCATAACTTTAAAATTGTATCAGAAAGAAGATTTATTTGTAGAGTTAATGAACAGCTATGATAGTGTATGAAACTTTGCCTACTGGAGCCTCAACCTCTACTTTTTCTCCTACTTTTTTACCTAAAAGTGCTTTTCCAAGAGGGGATTCATGAGAAATTTTTTTCTCTTTTGGATCTGCTTCCCATTCTCCAACAACTGTAAATTCTTCTTTTTTACCTTTTATATTTACATAAACCTTTGATCCAAGCTTAACCGTATTATTTCCACCGCTTTGGTGATTCTCTTCGATAAGTACTGCTTGAGTAATAAGCTCTTCAAGCTCTCCAAGTCTTCCATCGATAAAAGAAAGCTCTTCTCTTGCTGCAACATACTCAGCATTTTCAGAAAGATCACCCATACTTCTTGCTTGAGATACTCTCTCTAAAACAAGTGGTCTTTTTGAAGTACTTAACTCATCCAGTTCTTTTTTGAGATCTTGTAAGCCTTCTTTAGTTAAATATATTTTTTTGGTATCCATATTTTAAAATAAAATCCCTCAAAGTATTTCGAGGGAATAATAAATAAATTCAATTATTTGTACAATGCATCTTAACCAATATAAAAACCTTTGTCAATGACCTCTAGTATATAATTAGAGGCTATTTTGTTATTTTTAATCAAAAAACCTACTTACTTTTTTTTCAAAATCTATTGGATGAAATGCCAGAAAATTATTCTCAATTGTCTCAAGCGTTACATCTTTTTTCATATAATTCCATTGTAAAAGTCTTGCAATCTTTTCAACTCTTAAAATATTAAGAAAATAAATAATAATCTTATTTATTAAGTTTTTATTTTTATTAAAAGGAATTTTATAGTTTTCAATGCGACTATAACAGTTAGGTAAAAGGTTAAATATCCAATTATTTCTATCAATAAAGTCATAATATGTATTTTCTCTTTGAAAAACTGGGATAAGCTGAGCGATTTCATGAGCAATATATAAATTCTGTCTTCTTTTAGTAAATTCTGTATTTTTTTCTCCAATAATTAAATTGAGGCAAATCTTATCTTTTGTGTCTTTATCATTTTTCTTTCTATAAACTCTTAAGGTAATTAATAAAAGCACTAATATTAATCTCGTAAACCAAACGAGGTTATTTTGAGAAATTACAAAAATATCAATATCATCATCTAAGTTGCTATTTTTCATTGCTAAACTTCCACTGATACCAATAAATTTTACGGTTGGAATAAAACTTAGCTTATGAATGATTTTTTTAGCTTTAAGTAATTTTCTGTTACTTATTTTTTCTCTTTGAATTCTTTTATTAACTATCTTTTTTCTATTTGGGAGAAAATAAAAAGACTTAGAATTATCTATGTTTTTTTTCTTAAGAAAAATATTAAAGTCTTTTTCTGATTTAATATTTGTTTCTGAAAATTGCAAAAGCTCATCAGAAGTTAGAGGATAATCAAAATAATCAAAATAGGACAGTGTCTTTATTACATTCTGCTTACTACTGTCCATATTTTTGCAAAACCTGTAATACACCTTGAGAAAAAGTATCAAAGGCTGTGTCCATCGATACTCCGTTATATATTGAATTTACTGCATTACCAAGATATGTATTTAATTCTTGGTTTAATCCATTGTCGCTTGTTGAATCAACAAAGGCACTAGATTCTGCTGTTTTTGCTTGGAATAAGATTGGATAAATTAATGGATTGTCTTTTAAGCTTTCAGCTAGATCAACTCTTGCATAAGGCTGCCCAAATGCCCTTTCCTTAGACTGTTCACTATACATTCTTTCTTCGACTTCTTTTTTTGCCAAATAACTAACAAACTTTAACGCTTGTTTTTGATGTAAACTTTTTGAAGATACACCGCTAGCCCAATAACTTGCCATATTAATCGATTGATTTGGAAGTTGGGGAACAGTTGTTATTTCAAAATTAAGTTCTGAGTTAAATGCCTTAATTGTAAAAAAGTCCCAAGAATAACCAAAGTACATCGCTAAATTCCCTTTTGAAAATGAAAGAATTGAAGGATCTAAAGTACTATCCCAAACATTGTTTGCATCCGTTGCAAATGAACTATAAAAATTCAATGCTCCTATAAATCTGTCTTTTGATCCTTCCAAATCTTCAAAACTAACTCCATTTTGCAAAAAGAGTAAAGATAAAATATCTGGTGCATGTATAACGTTTTCAAAAGTTCCCATTGCTGCTCCAGCAGTTTTAATCTTACCTTCTTCATCTTTTACGGTTAATCTCCTTGCGCTATCAATGAAATCATTCCATGTTTTTGGATATGAAAGACCCGCGGAAGTAAAAATATCTTTGTTAATATACATTGATAAAGTATCTATTCCCATGGGAACCCCATAAATTGCGCCATTTTTTACCAAATCCTTTTGAGTAACGGGATAAAAAGAATTTATGTAATCATCCGCAGTAATTGTATCTGTTGGAAAAGGAAGTAAAATAGAAGAAAACATAGGGTACCAACTGTTATGAAAGTAAAAAACATCTGGTCCGTTTCCGTTTTCAATTCTTGTTGTTAAAGTTTCTCTATATTGCTTAATATCCTGTTTTGCGTATTTAACCTTAATATTAGGATTTTGTCTTTGAAAATCGTCAATAATAACCTGCATTGTTTTCCCATCCTCCCAAAGACCCCAAAATGTAATCTCAGCATTACCATTATCAGTATTTTTATTTCCAAATAAAGTTGTAGCTACGAAAAAAATAAATCCTACTACGATAATTAAAACAATTAATCCTATTAAAATTCTCAAAATAGTTTTTGGAGAAAATCTTCTTCCATGCCCTCCCTCAATTACTGACTTTGGAGGAGCTGGTGTTTCTTGCACGGAAGGTATCGGCTCAGGTCTAGAGGGAGAAGGTGAAAGTGGAGGCTGACTAACTGGCTGTTGACCACCAAAAGGATTAGGATTTGGATTATTTTGCATATTAGGATTTTGAAATATGGTCTGATCGTTTTCCATGCGTTTTTTATAGTATAATACAATATACAAAGCTACTCAATGAACATATCCTATCCAAAGATTAAAACTAAATTTCGTTTCAAGTATTCAAAACGCCTACACAAAATAGCTACGAATCTATTTTGGTTTTTTACAGGAGCTTTTCTCTCCTTGGTTTTTTTAACAAGCGTTCTCTTATTTGCCTATCAAAAAATGTATGACAGCAAAGTTTACCCAGGTATTTATATAGGAAATAAGAATTTTGGAGGAGAAACTAAGGAATATGTTAAGGGATATTTTGATTCTAAAAATAATAACATTAGTTCAACCTCGTTCGTTTTTACAAGTGATTATGGAATAGCTACTGTTTCCGCTAATCAAATTAAATTTGGCTTTGAATCAGAACTATTAGCAACACAAGCTTTTTCTTTAGGAAAATCAACAAATCTCTTATCTAACGTTAGTATTATCATACAAGCATATTTTGGAGGAATAAAACTTTCCCCGACATATACTTTTTCAAGGGATATTTTAAGTGAAAACCTAAAGCCTATAAAAGAAAAAATAGATAAAGATCCAATAGATGCGCAATTCAAATTTGAAAATGGAAGAGTAACCGCATTTAGGCCTTCTGAAAATGGCCGAACAATAGATCAAGACAAAATAAATAAGATATTAGAAGAAAAAACCCTTACTGTAATTACATCTAACAAACCTCAAGAAATAGTTATTCCTATACCAATAATTATCCTTGAGCCAAAGATTACAACAGAAAAAGCAAATAATATGGGCATTAAAGAATTAATTGGAAAGGGAGAATCTACTTTTTTTCACTCAATACCAGGAAGAGTTTTTAACGTAAATTTAGCATCTTCAAGAATTGATGGAGTTTTAATTGCACCAGGAGAAGTTTTTTCTTTTAATAAAACTATTGGTGATGTCTCTTCTTTTACAGGATATAAACAAGCATATATTATTCAAAATGGAAGAACTGTTCTTGGAGATGGAGGAGGAGTATGTCAGGTATCTACAACATTTTTTAGAGCAATTTTAGATGCAGGACTTCCAATTGTTGAAAGATATGCTCATGCATATAGGGTAGGGTATTACGAACAAGATTCGCTACCAGGTATTGATGCAACGATTTTTGTACCAAGCGTTGATTTAAAGTTTAAAAATGACACAGGACACCATATATTAGTACAAAGAGAAATTGATCTTAATAATTATTCCTTAAAGTTTTATCTTTATGGCACAAAAGATGGAAGAATTACGACAATGTCTAAACCTGTAATTACAGGGCAATCTGCTCCACCAGCACCTCTTTATCAAGACGATCCTAACTTACCACTTGGACAAATCCAGCAAACGGATTTTGAAGCTTGGGGAGCAAACGTTTACTTCACAAGAAATGTTACGAAAAATGGAAAAACTATAATATCAGATAAGTTTACTTCTAATTACAGGCCATGGCAGGCAGTGTTTTTAAGAGGCACTAAACAATAAAAATATCATGGGAAAGATTTTAAATCTTCAAAAAGCAAAAACTACTGCTCAAAAAATAAATTTACAAAAAAAATCTATTGTTTTAGCAGGTGGTTGTTTTGACATATTACATATTGGTCACATAAAGTTTTTAGAGTTAGCAAGAAAAAAAGGTGACTATCTTTTTATTCTTTTAGAAAGTGACGAATCAGTTAAAAAATTAAAAGGAGAAAAAAGACCAATCAACTCACAAAAAGATAGAGCACAAATTTTATCAGCGCTTAGCTTTATTGATTACATAATCCCCCTTAATGGAATAATGGAAAGTAGAGATTATGACAATCTCGTAGAAAATATACGCCCTAAAATTATTGCCGTCACAAAAAACGATAAGGCACTAATTCATAAACAAAGACAAGCTAAGAAAGTAAATGCAAAAGTAGTATGTGTTATAGAAAGACTTGAGGATAAGTCAACAACTAAATTTGCAAAACTTATATCCCAGGATTTCTAATATGAGACTTATACGCTTAACGCTAATACTATTTGCTTCTATACTTTTATCATCAGTAATATTTACTTATTTTCTAAAAACACCAAGTCCCTCTATTTCTATTAATAATCACGCTTTTAATATTGAGATTGTTAAGTCTAGTAAAGAGCAAGAGATAGGACTTGGAAAATACAATAAAATTTTACAGGATTTTGGAATGTTATTTATTTTCGAAAATAAAGATTATTACTCCTTTTGGATGAAGGACATGAAATTTCCTATAGATATCATCTTTATTCGAGACGATAAAATTGTAACTATTTATAAAAATGTTGATTTTCCAAAAAATGGAAACAAAAATTTAAAAACCTATAAACCAGATGTTCCTTCTGATATGGTTTTTGAGGTAAACGCTGGTATTAGTGACAAATATAATTTTAAAAAGGGAGATAGTGTTAAAATAAATTATTAAAATGATTATTTTAGGAATTGAAACAAGTTGTGATGAAACATCTGCTGCCATTGTTAAAGCAGATAAAAATAACGATAAAGTAAATCTTCTTTCAAATGTTATTGCCACTTCTCTATCGCTACACACTAAAACAGGCGGCGTAATTCCAGAAGTTGCCGCAAGAGAACAAATTAAATACATTATTCCAGTAATAAATGAGGCATTAGATAAAGCAAATATTAAATTATCCCAAGTTAACTCCATCGCTGTAACTGTCGGACCTGGTCTTATCGGATCACTTCTAGTAGGCGTAGAAACAGCAAAAACATTTGCGTACTTATTAAATAAACCAATAATTTCTGTGAATCATTTATTTGGGCATATCTATGCAAATTTCATTAACGGGGAAAATATGGAAAAAGAACCAATAGACTTCCCATCCCTAGCACTTATTGTTTCAGGAGGACATACTGACCTAGTTTTAATAAAAGAACATGGAAATATAAAATGGCTGGGCGGAACAAGGGATGACGCAGCGGGTGAAGCCTTGGATAAGATTGGACGACTACTTAACTTAGCTTATCCAGCAGGACCCATGATTGAAAATCTTGCAAAAAAAGGGGATAGCAAAAAATATAATTTTCCCCGTCCCCTAATTTCTTCTGATGATTTTGATTTTAGTTTTAGCGGTTTAAAAACAGCAGTCTTAAGACAAGTAAATAGTCTGCCAACATTAACTCAAGAAGATATTGAAAACGTTTGCGCATCAAGTCAAAAAGCAGTAATCGATACTTTAGTAACAAAAACAATAAAAGCGGCAAAACAATATAACGTAAGATCAATCCTTTTAGGAGGGGGTGTTGCAGCAAATCAAACATTAAAAGAAGAACTTAAATCATTAATAGATATTCACTTACCAAGCGCTAGACTTTTTGTACCAAATAAAAATCTTTGCACTGATAATGCTGCAATGATTGCCACAGCAGCCTTTTTTAATTATCAAACACTTCCCTGGAGCAAAATAGAAGCAAACCCGGAACTTTACTTTACATAATACTTGCTTTCTAATGGTAAAATATATAACACATGCAACAAGATCTGCTCATAATACTCCTTTTTATTCTCACTGGGTTTGGGATTCTTATTTTCTTCATTAATAAAAAGATTGAAAATTCTGGAAAAAGTAAAACTGACGAAGCACTACTTGAGTGGTTAAAAAGCATGCAGCTTTCCATAAACTCTTCCTCTAACAACATGGTAAAAACTCTCCAAGAGAACTCAAAGCAATTAAACGAGCGCTTGGAAAAAACAGCCATGGTAATAAAAGATGTAGAAAGGGAAGTTGGACAAATGAGTGAAATTGGAAGAAACATGAGAGAACTCCAGGAATTTTTAAAGAGTCCAAAACTTAGAGGAAATATTGGTGAGCAAGTATTAAAAGATCTTATCTCTCAAATGTTTCCTAAAGAAAGCTTCTTTCTACAATACACATTTAAATCTGGAGAAAAAGTCGATGCAGCAATAAAAACAGATGCTGGTATCTTATCTATAGATTCAAAGTTTCCAATGGAAAATTTCCAAAAAATGTCTAAAGCAAAAGATGCGATAGAAAAAGAAATATTTCAAAAAGAATTTATTAGAGATTTAAGAAAACACATCGATGCAATTTCTCAAAAATATATTGCACCCAGTGAAGGAACAATGGATTTTGCTTTAATGTATGTCCCAAGTGAATCTGTATATTATGAAGTGGTAAATCTTCCAGAAGTCTTAGACTATGCAAGAAAACAAAGAGTTTATATGGTTTCCCCATCAACGCTTTATGCCCACTTGCAAACAATACTCTTATCTTTTGAGGGAAAAAGAATTGAGAGTAAATCTAAAGAACTTTTTGCACTCATAAGAAATGTTTTAAACGATTATGAAAAGGTAGAAGAAAATTTATCAGTACTTGGAAAACACATTAATAATTCTTATGCGCAATTTTCAAATGTATCAAGTGGATTTACCAGTATGGGAAACAAAATGAAATTGACAAGAAAGCTTGAATATAATAAAAAAGAAATTACACAAAATGATGATAAAGGGGGTGAAAATTAATGAATACTAAATTAATAGGAATTGTTGGAGTAGTTATAGTATTAGTTGTTGCTACTGCATTAGTATTAAATACTAAAAACACAACTCAAACCAATACAAATACTGCTGCCAACCCAACACCAACTACACAACAAGCAATAGAAGAAAAAACTAATTCAACAAGTGTTACGGTTACAGCTAATGGATTTGAACCAAAAGAAATTACTGTAAAAGCAGGAGACAAAGTTACATGGACAAATCAAAGCGATACAAAAGTAACTGTAAACTCTAACGCGCATCCAACTCATTTGCTTTGGCCATTTTTAAACCTTGGCGCTTTTGATAATGGAGAAGTAGTCTCTGTAGTTTTTGAAAAAGCAGGAACATATACCTACCATAACCATTTCAACTCAAGTCAAGTTGGAACAGTCATAGTAGAATAGTTTAATATTTTTCTTGTGATACAATACCTCCATGAAGGCTGGTATTACTTTGGATAAAAATCAGTTAAAAGCTGTTTTATTTGGTGACGGCCCACTACTAATAATTGCAGGAGCAGGTACAGGAAAAACCACTGTAATAACTGAAAGAATAAAATATCTTGTTCTAAAGAAGAAAATTAATCCTTCTGAAATTCTTGCATTAACCTTTACTGAAAAAGCAGCTTTTGAGATGGAAGAAAGAGTTGATCAAGCAATGCCCTATGGATATACGCAAATGTGGATATCAACTTTTCATTCCTTTTGTGATCGAATACTTAGATCAGAAAGTATTCATATTGGACTAAATCCTGCATATAAATTAATGACGCAGGCAGAAAGTATCCTTTTTTTAAGAGAGAATCTTTTTGAATTAAAACTGAATTATTTCAGGCCCCTTGGTAATCCCAATAAGTTCTTAGAAGCAATGTTACAACATTTCTCTAGACTAAAAGATGAAGACATTTCCCCAGATGAATATATAAAATTTGTAAAAACAAATAAAGAGATTAAAAAAGACAAAGATGAGTATAGCAAGTACCTAGAGCTTTCTTTAGCTTATAAAACCTATGAAGACTTAAAGAAAAAAGAAGGCGTGATGGATTTCTCTGATCTTATTTCTAACACTCTAAACCTATTTAGAACAAGAGAAAATATCCTAAAACAATATCAAGATATGTTTCAATATGTTTTAGTTGATGAGTTTCAAGATACAAACTATGCTCAAAACGAACTTGCAATACTGCTAGCAGGTAAGAGACAAAATATTAACGTAGTTGGAGATGATGATCAATCAATTTATAGATTTAGAGGAAGTTCAATTTCAAACATATTACAATTTACAAAAAGATTTCCTAAAACAAAAATAATTACTCTTACAAAAAACTTTAGATCTACAAAAGAAATATTAGATAAATCCTATACTCTTATTCAAAACAATAATCCAGACCGACTAGAGGTAAGACAAAAAATAAATAAAAAATTAATTTCTGCCAGAAATATTGAAGGAATAAAAACAGAATTAATTTATAAACAAAGATCTGAAGATGAAGCTTGGGAAGTTGTAGAAAAAATTAAGCAGATTTATGCCAATGGAAAAAAATATGAATATAAAGATTTTGCAATCTTAGTAAGAGCAAATGATCACGCTGATGCTTTTACTAGAACCTTACAAAGGGCAAAGGTTCCATTTCAATTCTTAGGACCTGGGAGACTCTTTCATCAAGAAGAAATAAAAGATCTAATCTCCTACCTTAAAGTTTTATATAACTTTGAGGACACAAGCTCTCTCTATAGAGTTTTAAATATGCCTATCTTTGATTTTGATGCAATTGATATTGCAGCAATATTAAACTTTATGAAAAGAAAAAACTATTCACTTTTTCAAACCCTTGAAAACATTGACGAATTAATTATTAAAGAAAAATCAAAAGAAAAATTTAAGTTACTTACAAAAATGATTAAAAAACATCTAAAACTTGTTGTCACACAAACTGCTGGACAAATTTTATATTTTTTCCTTGAAGATAGTGGTCTTATTAAAAATATCTTGGAATATAAAACATTAAAAGAAGAATTAATGGCAAAAAATATTGCAAAGCTTTTTGATAAATTAAAAAACTACGAGTTGCAACATAAAACAGCAGGTGTTTTTGAAGTCGTTGATTGGATTGATCTATCAATGCAAATGGGAGAAAGCCCATTATCATCAGATACTGATTGGTCAGAAAATAATGCTGTTAACATTTTAACTGTTCATTCAAGCAAAGGTCTTGAGTTTCCAGTTGTATTTATGGTTAATCTAGTTTCACAAAGATTTCCAACAAGAGAAAGACATGAAAAAATACCTATTCCAGAAAATATTATAAAAGAAATTTTACCCCAAGGAGATTATCATCTACAAGAAGAACGAAGACTTTTTTATGTTGGCATGACAAGAGCAAGAGACATATTGGTTTTATCTGGAGCAAATTATTATGGCGAAGGAAAAAGAGATAAAAAACTTTCCCCTTTTGTTTATGAAGCATTAGGAGAGAGAGAAGTTGAGAAAATATTAAATAAAGAAGTTAAAGAAAAAGATACTCCGTTATCTTTAATTGAATGGTCACAAAAAGAGATAGTAGATGAAAAAAATAATTTAAAAAATACTCCAATAAATTATATTTCTTATTCCCACATTCAAACATTTGAAACTTGTCCATTACACTATAAACTTAAGTTTATTTTAAAAATTCCAACACGACCTAGTGCTGCTCAATCTTTGGGAATTAGTACGCATCTTGTACTAAAAGATTTTTATCAAAGTTTGATTGATAGTAAAAACGTTGATATTAAAGATGTTTCAAAACTTTTTAATAATGATTGGATCAATGAAGGATACCTAAGTAAAACACATGAGAAAGAAGCATTTATAAAGGCAAAGCAAAATGTTTATAGATATTTAAAGGCTAATTTAAATAAAAATAATTTACCTATTTCTTTAGAAGCACCTTTTCAATTTAAAATTAATGATTTAACTGTTGCAGGAAGAATAGATAGAATAGATAAATTAGAAAATGGAAAAATTGAAATTATTGACTATAAAACTGGCCAGAATATGCTAACTCAAAAAAAATTAACTGATAATAAACAATTAAGCTTATATGCTCTTGCCGCAAGAGAAATTCTAGAAAAACCTTTTAACATTGATCCTCAAAATCTTATCTTATCCTTACATTACATAGAAACGAATACGATAATCTCTACTCAAAGAGATAGTCAACAACTTGATGAAACAAAAGATTATATTTTAGAAAAAGTTAAAGAGATTTCCCAAAGTAATTTTGCGTGCTCTAAGTCAATTTATTGTAAAGACTGTGAATATAAAATGCTTTGCTCTATGTACTCCTAAATTCGATTTAACTACCTTTTTTTGGTATAATACACCTGTTCTTTGGAAGATGAGTTGCTAGTTCCATTTATATGGGACAGGAAAGTCCAGACAGGTGTAAAGCCGGGATTGGAACGTAAGTTCCGACTAGAAATAGCTAGTGTCTAAAACCTCACCCACATATGGTTTTAGAACAGATTATGAATTAACATAATCTGAGAGCAACAGAGACGAGTGGGAGTGAAACGGGCAATCCTACCTGCTGTAACCTCCGAAAGATGCGTTAAAAGTGCTTTACCTAGCATCGAAGTTTGAGGGCAGTTCCCAAAAGGAACCAAAAGTGAATAAATATCACATTTGAGACAGATTGCAACTTAGAAACAGAATCTGGCTTACTATCTTCCAAAGAACCTATTTATATTTTTCTTCTATTTCCTTATCCTCAATTAGTTCAAGGGAATATTCAACAATTAATTTTAAAACTCCTGCGATGGGAACTGCAAGAAGAAGTCCAGTTATGCCTGCAACGTGTTCTCCAGCTATAACTGCAAAAAGAATGATTAAAGGATGAAGCCTTGTAATTCTACCCATAACCTGAGGATTAACAAGATAGTCTTGAATTTGCCTAACAACCGTATAAACAATAACAACAATAACTGCTGTTTGTAATGGATCTAATCCAAAATTTGATGTTCCCCCTAAATATGCAACTACCGCTGCAACACCTGCTGCAAGTATTGGTCCTATGATTGGCACTATCTCAGCAACACCGGAAAATATTGCTAGCATAAGCGCAAGTTTAACACCAATTATCGTAAGACAGATAAATAAAACAAAAGAAACTAAAATAACTAAAAATATTTGCCCTCTTAAATAACTTCCTAAGATTGAGTTAATCTTTTTAAGCAAAATATCGACTTCAATTTTATACCGATTAGGAACTAAATTTAAAAGCCTATCAACCATTCCTCCTCCTTCTTTAAGAAAATAAAAGGCAGCAAAAAGAAATATTATAAAACTAATTATTTTTGAAAATATCTCAGGGACAAATGAATAAACAGAAGGGGTAGAAACATTAATTGATTTTTCTATTGAGGAAACTGCCTCATGTAAAGTTGGTCTCACCCACTGGGGAAGTGTATTAATTTGAGATTTGGCTGTTTTTGTAATTACAGCTAACTGACCTTGTAGCTGGAATGACTCATCAATTATTCTTTTATATGAAACAAATACTGTAGATATTATTACCCCAATTATTAAAGTGTAAATAACAATTACGGAAAGCGTTCTTGGAATCTTTAATCTTTTATATAAAACGTTAACAACTGGGTTAAAAATATATGCAAAAATAGCTGCAAAAACAAACGGAGTTAAAATCTCTCTTTGAATATATAAAAAGACTAATAATAAAAGTCCAATTACTACAAAGAAGGTAAATTTAAGTCTTAGGTTCATCAAGACAATTATAGCAAATGTCCCAAGAAACTATCTTACTGCTTTTTTTAAGGTTTTTCCTGGTGTAAATCCAGGAGCTTTTCTTGCTTCAATAGTAATTTTTTCTCCTGTCTTTGGATTCCTACCTGGTCTTGATGCTCTTTTTCTAATACTAAACGTACCAAATCCTGTAATTACTACTTTCTCGCCTCTTTTTAAAGAATCTCTTATACCGTTTAGGAATGCAGAGACTGAATCTCTAGCTGCTTTGTTAGTAAGATTTCCTTTTTTTGCTACTAGTTCAACTAAATCTTTTTTTGTCAAAATAATTCACCTCCCTTACTTTTAGATTAGGTCTACAATACAATGTAATTAAGATGCTTGTCAAGAGGAAAATTCTGTGGAAACCGCTCTAAACTCTCTAATTGCTGTTACTTTGATTTCTCCTGGAACTGCCAATGCTTTACTTACCTCATCTCTTATTTTAACTGCTAAAACTGTAGTTTCTTCATCGCTTAAAGCTCCTGGATTAATAATTACCCTTAATTCTCTTCCTGCTTCAAATGCATAAGCATCTTCTACTCCATCAAATTTTTTAGCAATATCTTCCATTTGAGTAAGTCTTTTTGCATATTCTTCAATATCTTCATATCTTGCACCTGGTCTTGCTCCTGAAATTGAATCTGCTATGTGAACAATTACAGATTCAATTGATGAGAATGGTTTATCTTCATGATGCTCAGCAACACAGTTAACAATTGCTTCTGGGATGTTATGTTTTTTCAAAAACTCAACGCCTAAAGTTACATGACTTCCCTCTCCCTCAATTACTTTTCCGATATCATGAAAGAGACATCCTAGTCTTACAATGTTTACATCAACTCCAATTTCTGATGCAATATGAACTCCAATTTTTGTATCTTCTAGAGTGTGGACAATAAGATTTTGTCCATATGAGGTTCTAAATTTAAATCTTCCAAGAACAGATAATACTTCTTTAGCAAGATTAAATACTCCTGCCTCATGAGCTAGACGCTCTCCTTCTTCAAACATTATTTTTTCAACTTCTTCTTTTGTTTGAGCAACTATCTCTTCAATTCTAAATGGTTGAATTCTTGTATCTTTGATTAATTTTTCTAATGATCTTCTTGCCACTTCTCTTCTTACCTGATCAAAAGATGAAAGCCTTATAATTCCTTCTTCATCTAAATCAACATCTACTCCTGTTGCTTGCTCAAAAGCTCTTATATTTCTTCCTTCTTTTCCAATTATCCTTCCCTTTACTTCTTCATCTGTTATTCTTACAACTGAAACTGTGTATTCAGCAATATAATCTAAGACTCCATGCCTCATACTATCGACTAGTATTTCTTGGCCCTTTTTGTCTGCAGTCTTTGAAGCTTCTTCTTCTCTTTCCCTAATTATCTTTGCAACAGCAGCTACTTCTTTTTGTTCAATTAAATCTAAGAGTTCTTTTTTTGCTTCCTGAGCAGTTAAAGAGGATGCTTTTTCCAAAAGCTCTTCTAATCTATCTTTTGTTTCTTTAAGTTTTTCTTTTTCTTTTTCTAATTGCTCTTTTTCACTATCTAATTTCTCTTGTCTTTCAAGGAGTTTTTTTTCTAACTGAATTAAATCTTGATTTTGATCTGCCATAATATTTAAACAATAGAAGCTAGAGCTTATACTTAAGCTCTTTTAAAGTGGAATATGGAAAGAATTATTTTTTTACTCCTCATATAACAACTAAGCCTTTTATTGTTAGTTTTAATTATACCTTTTGGGGATTAATTGGTCAACAACTTCTTTAATTATATCCCAATCAAAACCTCGAGAAGCTAAAAACCTTGCCAGTTTTTCATATTGTTTTTTAGGTTCATCATTTTTATATCTTAATATCTTTTTTTTAGCTATTTTTTTTGCTTTATCTAGGTCTGTTTCTTTCTCAATCTCTTCATCTTGTAAGACATTATCTATTAATTCTTTTGATATTCCTTTCCTGGTAAGTTCTAGTTTAATTATTCTTTCTGCTCTTGGTTTAAATTTTGTTCTTTGCTCAATCCACCATTTAGCAAAATCTAAATCATTTAAAAAATTTTGTTCTTTTAATCTTTTTATAATCTTCTCTATTGTTAAATCATCAGCTTTTTTCTTAATCAAATAATCTCTAACTTCTTTTTCACTACGAGGTCTATATGATAAAAATTTGAAGGATTTATTAAGGAAGCTTTCAAAGTGATCCATTAAAAAGATTTACTCTTCTTTTGTTTCTTCTACTCCAACCTCTACAGGAGTTGGTGCGGTTTTACTTTTAGTCATTATTTGCTCCACTATCTTTTTGGCAAGATCTGGTTTTTCTCTTAATAAAGCTATTGCTGCTTGTTTTCCTTGACCTAACATTAATTCTCCATATCTAAAGAATGCTCCTGATTTACTAACTATTTCCATATCTACTCCGACATCCATTATTCCACCCTCTCTTGAAATTCCCGTATCACCCATTACATCAAATTCTGCAATTCTAAAAGGAGACGAAACTTTATTTTTAACAATCTTTGCTCTGTGCCTACTACCAATTACCTTATCTCCATCTTTTAGGCTTTCAATTTTTCTTATATCTATTCTAACTGAAGAATAAAACTTTAATGCAAGCCCACCAGTTGTTGTTTCTGGATTTCCAAACATTACTCCTATTTTTTGTCTTAATTGATTTGTAAAAATAACTACGGTTTTAGATTTAGAAATAACACCTGTTAATTTTCTTAATGCCTGAGACATAAGTCTAGCTTGAAGACCCATCATAGAATCACCCATTTCACCTTCAATTTCTGCTCTTGGAACTAATGCTGCTACTGAATCAATAACTAAAACATCAACTCCACCACTTCTTATTAAACTTTCTGCAATTTCTAATGCCTGTTCACCTGTATCTGGTTGAGAAATTAAAAGATCATCAAGCTTTACTCCAATACGCTCAGCCCATAAAGGATCGAGTGCGTGTTCTGCATCTATAAAGGCTGCAACGCCTCCATGTTTTTGCGCTTGTGCAATAT
>CAYYJP010000005.1:24331-32494 GCA_964472285.1 uncultured Gammaproteobacteria bacterium
TAGACAAAGGGTGGTTTTGCCAGAAGCCTCAGGACCATAAATTTCGATGATTCTTCCTCTTGGCACTCCCCCCACTCCGAGTGCTAGATCTAAGGGAAGACACCCTGTAGAGATAACTGAAATATCAAGTTTTTGACCAATGTCTCCAAACCTCATAATAGATCCTCTACCATATTGTTTTTCGATTTGCTCCATTGCAAGCTTAACCGCTTCAAGTTTTCCTGAAGCCTGAGCTTGTCCGTTTGGCATTGATTTTGTGGGATTTGCAGTGCGTGCCATTTCGTAACCATTGTAACAATTATTTGTTATAATGCAAGATGTAAAAATCACTCCGGGGAGTAGTTTAACGGTAGAATGTGCGCATGGGGTGCGTATGGCCCGGGTTCAATTCCCGGCTCCCCGACAATCCAATTTAAATTGCTTTTTAAGCCTATTTTGGCTATAATCATCTCTACTTATGTTATCGCTCAGGCGTAAAAAAACGGATATTTATAGTGAATATCCCGTCCTTAATTCAATTCCAAAAGAAAATTTTCCTCAATTTATATTTATTATTCCTGATGGGAATAGAAGGTATGCAAAAGAGAGAGGAAAATCTGCCATTTGGGGACACAAAAAAGGGCTTGATGTAATAATTGATCTTCTTAGAAGCATAAGACCACTCCCAATTAAAATCGTAGGGTTTTGGGGATTTTCTTCAGATAATTGGAAAAGAAATGAAAAAGAAATAAAAGGACTAATGAGTTTGTTTGAATTTTTTCTGACAAAATACGTTAGTGAGTTAATGGAGAATAATTCCAGGTTTATTCATCTTGGCAGAAGAGACAGGCTACCAAAAAGATTAGTAAATAAAATTGAAGAGGTAGAAGAAAAAACAAGTAAAAATACAGGACAAATAGTTTGTGCAGCATTAGATTTTGGAGGAGAAGATCAAATGATTAGAATACTTGAGAAAGCAAGAAATTTGGATAAAGATGTAGAAATAACTCCAGAACTACTGCATTCCTTAAGAGATGGAAATGGAATTATTCCATCAGCTGATTTAATTATTAGAACTTCTGAAATAAGAACGTCTGATCTTGGGTGGATCAATGGCAAAAACACAGTACTTCACTTTATTCCCAAAAAATATTTTCCAGATATGGACAATAGTGATGTAGTTGATGGTATAAATTTTTTCTATCAAACAGATAGAAGACAAGGTAAATAATCTATTCCTCTATTTAATATGCATGACCTTAAACATTTTAAAGAAATATTTGACCCCATATTAAACTCTTTAGTTAATAAAAAAATTGAAGATTTCCAAGAAAATACAAAAGATCCTTTTATAAAAGATTTTGTTTTATATTCCAAAAACTTAATTACAGGCGGTGGAAAAAGAATTAGACCATATATTACTTACCTTTCCTACAAATCCTTCGGAGGAAAAAATGAAGAAGAAATAATGAATATTCTAATCAGTCTGGAACTATTCCATAATTTTTGCCTTATTCATGATGACGTTATGGATAAAGGAAAGACTCGTCATGGACAAAAAACAATACATAATTTTGTGCTTGAGAAACTACTCAAAGACAAAAGAATCGGTGATTTAGAACATATTGCAAACTCAGAAGCTATTCTTATAGGAGATGTCATCTATTCATGGGTTACAGAATTATTTTTTGAAAATAAAAATCTTAAAAATCTAGACATGGCAAAACAATATTTCTATAAAATGATTGATGAGGTAATAATGGGACAGATAATTGATATAGATTTAGTAGGAAGAGAAAATCCAAGCCTAGATTTAATCGAAGAAAAAACCAGACTTAAAACATCAAGATACAGTTTTGTAAGACCTATGCAAATTGGAGCTATATTTGCAAACCCAAATTATGGTCAAGATGATTTGCTTGAAGCTTTGGGAACACACTTAGGAATTGCTTTTCAAATACAAGACGATCTTCTAGATATTATAGGTAATCCAAAGGATATACAAAAAACTCCACTTTTAGATATTTCCCAACATCAACATACATTTTTTACAAATTATGTTTTTAATAAAGGAACAAAAGATCAAATAAGCAAGTTGGCTGAAATTTTTGGAAAAAACGTTAAAGATAAAGAAGAAAAAATAAGAAATGTGTTTTTAGAATCTGGTGCTATTGATCAAGGAAAGAAAATTATTAAAAAAAATTTTGATGAAGCGAAAAAATTAGTCGAAAATTCACAATTAGAATTACAATATAAGCAAGGATTTATTACGCTTATTAAGCTCATCGAGGACCGTCTAAATTAACTCGTTGCTGAACTCGTCCAAATTATTTTTGGAACATATGCTGTTTGTATCTTTGGAGACCTAAAATGAATATTGCTTTCATCTGCTACCTCAACTCTTTGTAGCTCTGACCCTCTCTTTTCAAAAAACCGAACAACTCCTTGTATTTGAATCCCTGGAGCTGATGCACTTGCTACTATACCTACAGAATTTGCTCCATAAAAATCTTCTACATTAAGCTCCCTTCTGCTATTTACTACTATTACTCTTGCGCCGCTTTTAATCGCCGTTGCTGCTAAGCTTCGCGTATTAGAACTTGTATCTTTATCTCCAACTACAACAACCACTTCAGCTCCTTCTTCAATAACTGCTTTCACAGCTTTTTGACGATCTCTTGCTGCATAACAAATATCTTCTGTCTTAGGAAACCTCATCTGAGGAAAGATTTCCAATAATTTCTCTCCTATCTCTAGGGCTTCATCTGCATTATGTGTTGTTTGAGTAGCAAAAGCAACTTTAGTTGGATCACTTATTTGTTCGTATAAATCATCCGACAGTGCTTCTTCTAGAGAGGTTACTAGGAGAACATTGCCTGCCGACATTGCAGCTCTTGTTTCTGGATGAGGTCCTATAACAACTCCATTTTTATCTTTTAATAATTGGCCATAATAAATAGTTACATAACCATCTTGTGTATTTCTAGCAATTTCAGTCTTAACTTTTGTCACAAGAGGACACTCAGTTAAGATAAAATCCCTACTTTGCATTTGTGAATCTTCTGAGCCTACTGGTCCAGATTGTTGAAACACTTCTAAATCTGTTTCTGTATGACCATGAGGGCCAAATGCAGTAGGTGCATCAATTGGCACTTGATCTATACTATCAACAAATGTAACACCTTTTTTTACAAATTCTTTATTAACATAAGGATTATGTGCTGGTTCGCCTACTGAATAAACGCTGCCCTTTGGATGGCTTGCAACAAAATTTCTATAAGCATTAACTGAGCGTTCTACCCCAGCGCAAAAACCACCAGGAAGACCAACCTTTACTACCTTAGGCCATGGTCTAGACGTTTCTGGAGAAACACTTAGCTCACGTAACATAGAGCCATATTATACTTTAAATTTAAGGCTAAAATCAATTAAAATTAATTGACATACTCCAAATTATAGGATAATATCACTAATATCTTTTATGAATAACTATTATAAACAAAAACAAATAATCGCAAGGGTTGATAAAAAAGGAAATATTATTGGAAAGGTAGAAAAATGGGAAGCTCATAAAAAAGGCATCTTGCATAAAGCCCTCACAGTTTGCTTAATGTATAAAGATTACTACATTATTCAACACAGAAAACATGTCGCATTTGATGGAGTATTTGACATAACAACATCCTCTCACCAACTCTATATTAATGGTAAATTACAAACTACGCTTCAAGCAACCTATCAATGTTTAGAAAGAGAATTAGGGATTACAAAAAAAGATCTATTATATATACCTAAAAACTTAGGTGCTGTTTATTATAAGGTAAAAGATAAAAAAAGTATTTTTACAGAACATGAAGTTTGCGAAATATTAGTTAGTAAAGTAAAAAAACTTCCTACACCAAATTTTGATTTTGCTTATGGAATATCTTTAGTTAAAAAAGAGGAACTATTAAATAAGAAATCTAGGGTTTACGAAAACCTAGCCCCTTGGGTACTGGAAACCATTAAACAAAATATGCTTTGAGGATTACCTTTTTGGAGACTGTCTCTTTCTTCTTGCTTTTCCACCCATTCCAACTTTTCTTCTTTCTCTAACTCTTGCATCCCTAGTTAATAAGCCTTGTTTCTTTAGTATTTTTTTATTCTTCTCATCCATTCCTGATAAAGCTCTAGAGAGTGCATGAATAAATGCTTCAAGTTGTCCTGTTTGTCCGCCACCAACTATTTTTGCAGATAAAATATATTTTTCTAAGTTATTTGTAATTCTAAGAGGTTCGTCAAATCTTGCTTTAGCTACAATTCCCTTAAAGTAATCTAATGCTCTTTTACCATTAACAACTATATCGCCTTTCTTAAGCTTTTCTTCTCCTATTACTAGATCTTGGCTAACGCCAGTATAAAGCCTAAGTCTTGCGACTGACTCTTTTCTTTTTCCAATTGCATAGATATATTCTTTTTTAACTACAGTTGCCATATTTATTATTTAGTAAATTTATCGTTAAATGTATGCACTTCTTCTTCAAAAACATGTAATCTTGATAACATTTTATCTTTTAGTCTGTTTTGTGGAAGCATGCCTGAAACTGCATGGATTATAACATTTTCTGGTTTTCTTTGTCTTAGATCACCTAATGTTTCTGTCTTTAATCCACCTGGATATCCTGAATGTCTATAATATTTTTTTAATTTCTCTTTATTACCTGTGACTTTAAAATCTTTTGCATTAATAACTACAACAAAATCTCCCATGTCTAAATTTCTTACGAAATTTGATTTTGCTTTTCCCATAAGAAGTACTGCGATATCAGATGCTATTCTTCCTAAAACTTTTCCTTTAAGATCAATTAGGTGCCATTCTCTTTTTACTTCACTTATTTTTGTTGATTTTGTTTGTTTCATATTTTATTTAGTTTTCTTAACTGCTTTTTTAATTGTCTTTTTAGATACTTTTACTTCTTTAACCTTTTTTACTTTTGTTTCTTTCTTTACAGTTTTTTTAACTTTTTTCGCTTTTACTTGTTTTACATAGGGAGCGTCACTTTTTTCTACCCACTCTAATATTACCATCTTAGCTTCGTCTCCAACTCTTCCTCCGATTTTAATTATTCTTGTATACCCACCGTTTCTATCTTTAAATCTTGGAGCAACATGAGAAATAAATCTATCTAGTGCAATATGAGAAAGACTTCCATGAATTTTTTGCATAGAAGCATTTGTTCCCTTTTTTGCATGAGTTACCAACTTATCGATTTCTGGCTTTATTGCCTTTGCTTTTGCTTCTGTTGTTTTAATTGATTCATTTAAAACCAAAGCAGAAATAAGGCTTTTAAATAAAGCTGTTCTTTCATTTTTATCTCTTTTTAACTTTTTTCCAAAAATACTCTTTTTCATAAAAATAAAAAAATCTTAAATCTCAAACCGTCAGTTTCGCTTTTTTGAGATCTAAGACTTTGAGATTTAGCAAAAAATTAACTTTGTAAGCTAATTCCTTTTTCTTTTAACTTTTCTTCTATTGCGTTAATTGATTTTCCACCCATGTTTCTCATTGAGATTAATTCTTTTCTTGGTGTATCAAGAAGTTGTCCAATTGTTTCAATTCCACCATTTCTCAAACTGTTATATATTCTTGTAGGAAGATCTAATTCATCAATTGTTAACTTTAACACTCCTTCTGCAATTCCAGGATGGGTAGCTACTGATTCTGTTGCTGTTACTTCTTTTGGTTCATAAACTTGTGAGAAATATGCTGACAAAATTCTTGCTGCTTCATCTAAAGCTTCTCTTGGTCTAACAACTCCGTTTGTCCAAATCTTAAGAGTTAACTTATCTAAGTTTGTTTGTCTTCCAACACGAGTTGCGCTAACTTCTGGTGTTACTCTTCTTATTGGGGTAAAGATTGCATCAACTGGCATAACACCAAGCGTTCCAATCCTTCTTTCTTCTGCTACTGAATATCCCATTCCTCTTTCAACTGTTAATTCTAACTCAAGTTTTGCTTTTTTATCAGATAATGTTCCAAGATAATGATCTTTGTTTACCACTTCTACATCTTCTGGAAGCTCTAAATCTTTTGCTGTAATCTCTTTTGGTCCTTTTACTGAAAGTCTGACTACACTTTGTTCTTTAGAGTCTAAAAGTCTTAAGTTAAGACCTTTGATGTTAAGAAGAAAATCTACTATGTTTTCCTTAAGACCTGGAACTGTTGAAAACTTATGTTTTGCTCCAGATATTTTTACTGAAGTAACTGCTGCTCCTGGAATAGAAACTAATAAAACTCTTCTTAAAGCTTGTCCCAATGTATGACCATAACCTGACTCTAATGGCTCAATTACAAACTCTCCGTATTCCGGAGTTACTTTTTCTTCTTTAATTTTAAAGGTTGGTTCAGTCATAAGGTATTATTTTATCATTATCTTGAGTAATATTCAATAATTAACTGCAAATCGAATGGAACTTGCAAATCTTCCTTTTTTGGAAGTCTTTTTAGCTTACCAGACATTCCTTTTTTCTCTAAATATGGAAGTACTTCTATTTCCTCTTTAAACAATTCAATAACTCTTGAGTTAGTTTGCATCTTAGGTGAAATAGAAATAACGTCATCAACTGTTGCTTGATATGACGGGATTGTAAGCTTTACTCCGTTTACATGAATATGTCCGTGTGAGACAAATTGTCTTGCCATATATCTTGTCTTTGCAAAACCCAATCTATAGACTAAATTATCAAGTCTTGTTTCAAGAGTTGAAACTATTAATTCCTTTGTATCACCTTTTTGTTTTCTTACTGTTTGAACAATTCTTTTAAATTGTTTCTCGAGCAAACCATATGTTGTTTTTGCTTTTTGTTTTTCTCTTAACTGTGTACCATATTCAGAAAGTCTTTTCTTTCTTTTCTTACCATGAATTCCAGGAGGAGTATTAAGTCTTCTCATTAAACTTTGAGAAGCCTTATCTAAAAGATTTACTCCTTCTTTTCTTGCTAATCTATGTTTTGGTCCTGTATATCTTGCCATTATATTCTCCTCTTTTTCTCTGCCCTAGGCCCATTATGAGGCATAGGTGTAACATCTGCGATTTGAGATATTGAAAGTCCTGCTGATTTTATTCCTCTTAAGGCTGCGTCTCTTCCACTCCCTGGTCCTTTAATAAAAACATCTACTGATCTAAGGCCTTTATCCATTGCTTTCTTTGCTGCTTGCTCCATAGCTGTAGTTGCTGCATAAGGTGTTGATTTTCTTGTTCCTTTAAAACCTGCAGCTCCTGCAGATGCCCAAGAAATAGTTTCACCCTTATCATTTGTGATTGTTATTAAAGTATTATTAAAAGTTGCAGAAACATAAACATTACCTTTTTCTGTAACTATTAGGTTACTCTTTTTTGCTTTAGTTTTTTGTGTTGATACTTTTGTTGCCATATTATTTAGTTGTTGGTGCGCTTGTTAATCCCATTTTTACTGCTTCTTCTTTCTTGATTGCTCCAATTGTAACTCTCTTTCCTCTTTTTGTTCTAGCGTTTGATTTTGTTCTTTGTCCTCTTACTGGAAGATTTTTAGCGTGTCTAATTCCTCTATAGCTTCCAACTTCTCTAAGTCTTTTAATATTATTTTGAATTTCTACTTTTAAGTCTCCTTCAATTTTATATTCTTCCAAAATCTTTGCGATTCTTTTTTGTTCGTCTTCAGTCAAAGTTTTAATTCTTTTTGCTGCGTCAACTTCAGCCCTTTTTAAAATATTTACTACGTTTTTTCTGCCAATTCCATATAAATAGGATAGGCCAATGTCTACTCTTTTGTCATCTGGTAAGTTTATTCCTGAAATACGCATAAATTAACCTTGCCTTTGCTTATGTCTTGGATTACTGCAAGTAACCCTAAGCACGCCTCTTCTTTTAATAATTTTGCATTTTGCACATCTTGGTTTAATACTAGCTTGAACTTTCATAATTATTTAAGTCTAAAGGTAATTCTGCCTTTTTCCTTATCGTATGGTGTCATCTCAACCCTAACTCTATCTCCTGGAAGGATTTTGATGAAATGCATTCTCATTTTACCTGATAAATGGCATAAAACTAAATGTCCATTGTCAAGCTCAACTCTAAACAAAGTGTTTGGTAATGATTCCTTAACTATCCCTTCAATTTCCATTGATCCCTGATGAGCCATAAAATATAAATCCTAAATTCATTT
>CAYYJP010000006.1:0-30138 GCA_964472285.1 uncultured Gammaproteobacteria bacterium
TGATCCAAAAGCCAGTACTCCGATAACGGCAGCAGCTCCAGCTGCAAGTCCTAACTTACTATGTGCTAATCTTGAAAGAAAGTTTCTTCGTGGCCCTGTGAGTTGTGCTACTTTTTGCTCACGATCTCTAAGGGCGCCTGGAATAACAGGTGTTGGTTCTACTAATCTTCCGTCAATTCCTTTTCGACTTTCTGGTGCCATATCTCTCATATAGTGTTAGATTAGCATCTAAATTAAAGATTTGTCAACTTGACAATCCTTATCTTGTGTCGCACAATAATATTGATGCAAGACGAACTGCCTGGCCTAATTGATCAGTTTATAGAATATCTTGAGATAGAGAAAAACTGTTCTAAGCTTACCCTTCGTGATTATAGGCACTACCTTAAAGTATTTAATAATTGGTTTGCCTCTACTCAACCGGGGAAAACTATTGAAGACTTAGATCTCCCAACAATTAGAAAATATAGAGTATTTTTAGCTAATAGAACTGATGATAAAGGTCAAACTTTACAAAGAGTGACCCAGAATTATTACGTAATATCATTAAGATCATTCTTAAGATTTCTTATAAAGAACGATTTTAAAACATTAGAGCCTTCTAAAATAGATTTACCTAAAACAGTATCTAGGAGTTTAAAATTTTTACCAAAGGATTTAATTGATAGACTTGTTACAGCTCCCGATACATCAAAGGAAGAAGGAATGCGAGATAGAGCTATTATAGAGCTTTTGTTCTCAACAGGTCTTCGTGTATCAGAGCTTGTAAGCTTAGATAAAGAAAAAATCAATTTTGAGCGTAAAGAGTTTGGCGTAATTGGTAAAGGAGGCAGAGCAAGAATTGTATTCATTTCTGATAGTGCATGCCAATGGGTTAAGATGTATTTAGATGCAAGAAAGGATAAATTTAAACCTTTGTTTATTCGTTATAGTGGAAGAGTTATTGAAGAAAACGATGGTGAGCGTATGCGTTTAACAGCAAGAAGTATCGAAAGAATAGTCAAAAAATATGTTCGAATCGCAAGGATTCCTGTTGATGCATCAGTCCATACGTTAAGGCATAGTTTTGCAACAGACCTTTTATATAATGGCGCAGATCTTAGAAGTGTTCAGGAAATGTTAGGACACAAAAATATTGCTACAACTCAAATTTATACACATGTAACCAATCCCCAATTAAAAAATGTTCATAAAAGTTTTCATAGTGGCAATAAGTAAATAATTTTAAGACTTCTTTAAAGAGGCAAGGATTTGATCAGCTTCTGACATTATCGTCTCATCAATAGTTGCAGAGTTATTTATTGTAATTGCTCCAAATGATGTTATTGTTCCATAATTTCCATCAGTATCTTTTTGACATACAGTCCAGCTTGTTGTGCCGGTAGATTCATTCTGTCCTCTTCTAAATACAAATCCATTTGGGTTTTGTATTTCTACGAAGGTATTATACTTTGTGTAAAATGCTTCTGGTTCCCCAACGTAGATGCATCCACCTCCGCCAAATGCGGCTTGATAAATTTTTATCTTATAACCTTGTTTTGTTATAGTTAATTCATCAAATCCATCACCTTGTTGTCTTTGAGAAGTCCAGTCAAGTGGTATAGCTATAGAATAAGATGAAAGAGATAAGACTCCACCAGCCTTTATGGTTTTTAAGTTTTCTTCTTGGATTAACTCAGGCGTTGGTGTCTGAGCTGTTACAAAAGGACTTGGACTTGGAGTTGTAGTCATTTCTTTGCTTTGGTTTGCAGATTGTTGGCCAAAATAAAACGCACCGCCTGCAATTATGATTATTAGTAAAAGAATGGAAATTGTAGCCAGTAAGTATTTCATCTTAGTACGTTTCGTAGTAAATTGTTACGCTAATCGTAATACTACTCTCCCCTGGTGTGATTTGAGTTGGTGTGGCATCAGAAATTACTTTATTTTCTAAAGCAGCACCCATTTGTCTCATATAAGGTTGGCTTGTGCTTGAAACAACATTTACTATTTTTCCAAGTCTTACTCCTGCAGCATTTGCAAGGACTTTTGCTTTTTCTTTTGCATCGCTTACTGCGTCTTGGGTAGCCTCTTTTTCAAGTTTTTTGGTTAATTCATCTGAGAATGTAAAGTTAACTCCTCCTACTAGGTTTGCACCATCCCTTGTTGCAGTATCAATTACTTGATTTACTTTATCTAAAGGTTTTACTTTTACTTCAATATTTTGAGTTACAGTATATCCGGTTATTTTTTCCGATCCTCCTGTTGATGGGTAGATTAAAGGTTCTGCGCCACCTGAACCATAGTTTGGATTTACACTGTAATTTGTGGTTTTAATATCTTTGTCACTTACACCAAGTTTTTTAATATCAGAAATAAGTTTATTACTTACAGTATTTACCTGACTTTGGGCGCTATCAACAGTTGTAGCGGTTTTAGTTACTCCTACAAAGATACTAGCTGTGTCTGGAACTGCTGTTATCTCTCCAGTTCCACTTGAAGAAAAAAGATCAGTCTTTGTTGTATTGGTGCTATTAATGTAGAAAGGAATTGGGCCAAAAACTTTTGTATAAATTAGAAATGCTAGGAAAATTAATGCAACTGTTACTATTGGTGTTTTAAATTCTTGGTAAAAGTTTTTCATTAAAGGTATATTAAATCAATTTAATCATTACTGTCAAGCTAAGAGCTTTGTTTTTGGGTTGCATCAACTAGGTTTTTCATTAACATGGTTACGTTAACTGGCCCTACCCCTCCTGGAGTTGGGGAATAAAAACTTGCCTTTTCCTCTATTTCTTCTGCGCTATAGTCTCCTTTTAATTTTCCATCTGCAATATGCATACCAACTCCTATTAAAATTGAATTTCTCTTAATATCATCTTTTCCGATAATTTTTTTACCAACACTACTAACAATAATATCAGCGGATTTAATAATCTTTTTTTTGTCTTTAGTTTTACTATCAACTATCTTTGTTTTTATTTTTAGTCTTTCAAATAGATTAATAATAGGTTTTCCAGCTGTAGTACCCTTCCCTATTAAGACAATTTTTTTAGATCTTAAATATTCTTTAATGTCTTGTGAGCTAAGTGTAGATTCAGTTAATTTTATGACGGCAAGTGCAACAGGAGAGAAAAATGGAGAATGTGGATGTAATCCGTCAACGTCCTTAGGTAAGGCTACTGCCATGGATACTTTTTCTTCATCAAGTTGTTTGGGTAAGGGTCTTTGAACGATAATTCCATGAACCTTTTTGTCTTTATTAAGCTCCTCAATTAAATTATAAACAGTTTTAGGTGAAACGTTTACATTAAATTTTTTAATTGTTATTTTTGCACCTATTTGTTTTGCACGAAGTAGTTTTTGATTTAAATAGCTTTGGGTTTGTGGATTGTCCCCAAAGGTAATAATGTATAAATGTGGTGTAACTTTTTTGTCTTTGAGGTCATCGACTTTTACTTTAAGATTTTCCAAAATCTCTTGGGATATTTTAACTCCATCAATTTTCATTTATTCTTCAATACAAGTGGCAGATGCTACCTGATCGTTTTGTTTTGAAAACCTCATTAATATTACCCCTTGTGTTGCTCTTGAAAGGGCTGGAATTGAACTTACGTCAATCTTTACAATTTGTCCTTTTTGAGAAGTTATAATTACTTCATTGCAATTTTGAGGAATTATTTGAGTATAGGCAATTTTTCCGGTTTTTTGTGTTACTTCAGCTACCTTTACTCCTTGTCCTCCCCTTCCCTGTTTTGGAAACTGATCTGTTTGAGTTTTCTTTCCATAACCATTTTGCATAATTGTTAAAGTAAACGCTTTAGTTCCTTTTTGAACAATATCCATTTGGATTACTTTGTCATCTTTTCCAATTAAGATTCCTCTTACTCCCATTGTGTTTCTACCCATTGGCCTTATTTGATTTTCTGAGAATTTAATACATTTACCATTTCTAGTAAAAAGAAGTACCTGATCGTCTGCACTTGTTAATTTACTCCAGACTAGCTCATCACCTTTGTCTAGCTTAATAGCTAAAATTCCACTTTTTCTGATATTTTCAAATTCAGAGAGCTTTGATTTCTTAACAGTTCCGTTTATTGTAGCAAGTAAGACATAAGTTGATTTATCGTTCTTACCATAAGCTACAAATGCTTCAACTTTTTCCCCTGCCTCAATGTTTAAAAGATTAACAATAGCAGTTCCCTTACTTGTTCGAGATGATTCGCTTATTTCATATGCTTTTATTTGATAAACCTTTCCTTTATTTGTAAAGAACAAAAGATTATCATGGGTTTGGGCAAATTTAATGTCTGCAATGTTATCTTCTTCTTTTGTAGTCATTCCAATTATTCCTTTACCGCCTCTTTGTTGGGTTTTAAAGCTGGTTGTGCTTTGTCTTTTAATGTACCCAGTATCAGTCATTGTTATAACAGTAGGTTCATTTGGAATTAAGTCTTCTTCGCTAAATTCTCCGACTTTTCCTTTATAAACCTTGGTTCTTCTTTCATCTTTATATTTTTGTTTTAATTTAGTAAGTTCTTCCTTAATAACGACTAATATTTTTGCAGGATGTGCTAAGAGATCTTCTAGGTACGCAATTATTTCTTTTACCATTTGATATTCTTCTTCAATTTTTTGTCTTTCAAGTGCTGCCAAACGTCTTAACTGCATGTCTAAGATTGCTGTTGATTGGATTTCAGAAAGTTTAAACTTTACCATCAAGTTTTGTTTTGCATCTTCCTGCGTTTTTGATTCTCGAATTGTCTTAATTACTGCATCAATGTTTTCTACAGCAATCTTTAATCCCTCTAAGATATGAAGCCTTGCTTTTGCTTGTCTTAATTCAAATTCACTTCTTCTTTTAACAACTAAGTATCTATGTTTAAGAAATTCTTCTAAGATTGTTTTTAGGTTAAGAGTTTGAGGTGTTCCATCAACAAGGGCAACGATATTTGCTGGGAATGTTGTTTGAAGACTTGTGTGCTTAAAGAGATTGTTTAAGACTTTTTTAGGAGCTGCATCTCTTTTAAGTTCGATTACTTCTCTTATTCCGTGTCTATCAGATTCGTCTCGTAAATCTGATATTCCATCAACCTTTTTCTCTTTAGCAAGTTCTGCAATTCTAGCAACTAAAAGAGCTTTGTTTACCTGATATGGAAGTTCTGTAATAATGATTGCAGACTTCCCCTGACCAATATCTTCAATCTCTGCTTTTCCTCTTATTAGTATTCTTCCTCTACCAGTTGTATAGACATTTTTTATTTCTGCCCAGTCATAGATTGCTCCTGCTGTTGGAAAATCTGGTCCTTTAATAAATTCCAAAAGTTCATCAACTGTTACTTCAGAAGTAACACTAAATGTAGGCTCTGTTGTAATTTTTAATTTATCTATTAAAAAGGATAATCCATCAATTACCTCACTTAGATTATGTGGAGGAATTTTTGTTGCCATACCAACAGCAATACCTTCAGATCCCATTAAAAGAAGGTTTGGCAAAAGTGAGGGTAAGAAAGCTGGCTCTTTAAAGCTTCCATCATAGTTAGGAATAAAATCTACGGTTTCTTTATCAATATCCAAAAGCATTTCCATAGAAATTGCTTGGAGTTTTGCTTCTGTATAACGGTCTGCAGCTGGTGGATCTCCATCCATTGAGCCAAAGTTACCTTGACCGTTAATTAAGGGGTATCGCATTGAAAAGTCCTGAGCAAGTCTTACAAGGGAATCATAGATAGCCAAGTTTCCATGTGGATGGTATTTACCCATAACTTCTCCAACGATACGTGCAGACTTAAGAAATTTTGAAGTAGGACCAAGTCCCATTTCGCTCATAGCAAAAAGTATTCTTCTATGAACTGGTTTTAAACCGTCTCTAACATCAGGAAGTGCCCTTGAAACAATAACAGACATTGCGTAATCTAAATACGCACGTTTCATCTCCGCTACTATTTCTGTTTTTTGAAGTTTACCTATTTCTGCCATTGAGTTTAAAGTTTATTAGATAAGAAAGGATGCGATTAATAGGGCTACAATATTCAAAACCTTAATCATTGGATTGATCGCAGGTCCTGCGGTATCTTTATAAGGATCTCCAACTGTATCCCCTGTAACAGCAGCTTGGTGAGCAAAGCTTCCTTTGCCTCCCAAATTTCCCTCTTCAATATATTTTTTAGTATTATCCCAAGCGGCTCCGCCTGTAGTCATTGATATTCCTAGGAAAAGTCCTGTGACTATGCTTCCAACGAGTAGTCCTCCCAACGCTATTGGACCAAGGGTAAAACCTACGATAATAGGTGCGGCAACTGTGATTGCTGTTGGGAGTATCATTTCTTTAATAGCTGCTTTGGTTACGATATCAACTGCTTTTCCGTATTCTGGTTTTACTTTTCCACTCATAATACCTTTAATTTCTCTAAATTGTCTTCTTACTTCATCAACTACTGCAACTGATGCTTTTCCAACCGCTTCCATAGCAAGTGAGGCAAAAATATATGGAAGTGCTCCTCCTATAAATAGACCAATAATAACCAGAGGATCTGTAAGCGAAAAGGCGCTTTTAATATCAATTCCTGTTGTGCCTTTGGTTAATTCCTGTGTGTAGCTTGCAAATAAAACTAAGGCTGCAAGGCCAGCACTTCCTATTGCATATGCTTTTGTAACAGCTTTTGTTGTATTTCCTACTGCATCCAATGGATCTGTTACATCTCTTACTTTCTTATCAAGTCCTGCCATTTCAGCAATTCCACCTGCGTTATCTGTGATTGGTCCAAATGCATCAATTGCGACAATAATTCCAGAAAGAGAAAGCATGCTCATTGCTGCAATTGCTACGCCATAAAGTCCTGCTAGATTATATGAAGCAAAAATTGCTGCTGCAATTAAAAGTATTGGTGCCATTGTTGATTTCATGGATACTGCAAGTCCTGCGATGACATTTGTTCCATGTCCTGTTGTTGAAGCGTTTGCAATTGTTTTAACTGGAGAAAACTTTTTAGAAGTAAAATATTCTGTAATTGTCACCATTCCAACTGTAATAATAAGTCCAATGATTGATGTATAGAAAAGATTAAGCATGCTTATGTTTCCAAGGCCATTTGGAAATATTGCTTGAGTAAGGAAATAAAAGCCGGCAATTGAAACCACAATTGCTACCCCAAGTCCTATGTAAAGAGCTTTCATTATTCCATTACCTGATACTTTTACGAACCAGGTTCCGATAATGCTTGCAACGATTGAAATTGCTCCAATTAACATTGGGAAGAATAATACTGCTTGGTTTTTTGGGAATAATAATTCTCCTAATATCATTGCAGCAACTGCGGTAATTACATATGTTTCAAAAAGATCTGCAGCCATTCCTGCGTCATCTCCAACATTATCCCCTACGAGGTCAGCAATAACTCCTGGATTTCTTGGGTCATCTTCTGGAATTCCTTTTTCAATTTTTCCTACCATGTCTGTTCCAACATCAGCAGATTTTGTAAATATTCCTCCACCAAGTCTTGCAAATACTGAGATTAAGCTTCCTCCAAATCCAAGTGCGATTAATGGGTTAAGGTTTCCGTTAGCATAGTTTTCTAAGAACCAATAAAATCCTCCGACTGAAAGTAAAGCAAGACCAGCTACCATAAGTCCGGTTACTGCTCCGCCTCTAAAAGCCATTGAAAATGCGCTTGGAAGACCAGTCTTTGCAGCCTGTGCTGTTCTAATATTGCTTCTTACAGCAACGCTCATTCCAACAACTCCAGCAACTGTGCTTAAGATTGCACCAATAGCAAAACCAATTGCATCATTGATACCGAGGAAATAATAAAGAATGCCAAAAATGATGACTCCAATAATTGCTACTACTGTATATTGTCTTTTCATGTATGCAACTGCACCTTCAGAAATTGCATCAGAAATGTCATTCATTTTCTTATCACCCTTTGGATTGGATAAAACTCTGTAGGCAAGGAAGGCTCCGTAGATAATCGCAAGTATAGCACTTGCCAAAACAATTAATAATCTGTTTTCAAAAACAAAAGATAAATCCATAACAACTCAATTATTATAATTAAGTTTAGAGCGTTTTTCAAGCCTCTAAAAGGATAATCCCATTTTTTCTAAATCATCCTCTAAGTTTTTTGTATTTTTGTATAGAATACTTTTAATGCCAAAATTTATACCACCTTCAACGTTTTCTATACTATCATCAATAAAAAGTATCTCATCTTTATTAACACCTGCTGTTTTAACTAAAACCTCAAAAAAAATTGGATTTGGTTTGATAAGCATATGATCTGATGAAACAATTATTTCGTCAAAAAGATTTTTAATTCCATGTTTTTTCAGAAGTTTTTGTAATAGTTCTCCTTGGTGATTTGAAAATAAGAAAATTTTATAATTTAATTTAAGCTTATTTACAAGCTCTATCATTCCCTCATTTAATATTTGTTTCTCAAAATATTCAGACCAAATTTTTTCAGCTTTAACACCGGTTATTGTAGATAATATTTCATACATTTCCCTTAATTCTATTTCCCCACGATCCCACTTGGGAGCACTTTTTTTATAAATCAAATATTTTTCTTCATCCTTTGAGATATTGGTATCCATCCATTTTTTAATCGGACCAAAAGCAGAAATTACGCCGTTGTAATCAAATGCAATTACTTTAATCATTTTCCAAACTCCTCCATAAATACCATGATGCAAAACTTCTTTTTGGTTTCCATTTCTCTGTTAACTTTAAGATATCAGAATCCTTCTCTAAATTATATAAATTTTTTATAGCTCTTTTAAGTCCCACATCTCCTATTGAGAATACGTCTTCTCTTTTTAGTGTAAAGATAAGGGTCATTTCTGCAGTCCACTTCCCTACCCCTTTTATTTTGGTTAAGTTTTCAATAACTTCTTCATCAGTCATCTTCTTAATTTTATCCACCTCAATTAATTTATCCTCGAATGCTTTAGCAATGTTTTTAATATATTGTCCTTTTGAATAACTCATTCCAGCGCTTCTTAGTATTTCTAAATCAATATCTAGTATTTGTTTTATTGAAGGAAAATTATTATTAAAAAGTTTTAAGAATCTACTATATATAGTATCTGCAGCCTTAATTGATAATTGTTGAGAGATTATTGACTCAACTAATTCTTTTAAGAGCTTTTCACCCCTATCTTCAAACTTATGAGGACCGTATTTTTTATATAGATTATTCAAGATGGGATCTTTAAACATGAAAAGATTATACTAAATTAGAATTGTAGCATTGGGACTTTGGGATCAATTCTTCCTCTCCCATGAGGACCTCTTTTTTCGGGGTGGTACTTAAATATTTCTTCCTCTCTAGTTACAAGCCTTTCCCTTATACTAAAAAATACCTCATCATATCTACTTCTTGAATAGGGGTCATCATGCACAAAAGTAAAAAGCGGAGCGGGGATATGTAAATCTCCAATTCCGCATTGCACCTTGCCGGAAGAGCTTCCCTGAATTCTGTATCTTCCTTCCCAGTCCCCGCTTTCATTCATTGCAAGTCTGTAGAAAATAGGAACTCTACTTAAATAAGTTTCTTGAGCAATAGTCGTGGGATGGTCATAGTTATCCTCTACGGTTAAAATTTGTGGATCGTAGAATTTAATAAGAAATAACCTGCCTTGTGTCATCCTACCCATAACATCTGCGCTTCCATGTGGGTCAATTATTCTGCCAACTACCCTGCTTGTTGCATCCTGTCTATATAAAAATCCTCCAAAGGGAATGCTTGGCATACCGGTAAAATCTTCTTTATAACGCCCGCTAAGTGCTAAAACACTCACGCCTTTTTCTCCCTCTGTAGTGTCCCCTTTTTCACTCGGAGTTCTTTCTGCGGCTATCATTCTATGGGGATAATAACATTAGTAAAAAATACTGTCAACATTTGATAGGCAACAGATAACTTACCGATATACAAAATTATATTTTTAGAAGTTTTTTAGAGAAAATATAGTTCTGGAAATTAATAAATATGGTTAACAGCAACAATACTGAGGATAACAAAAATTTAAAGATTTCATTTCAAAAGATTATGGTAGGAATTAAACATCCAAGGTGGCTTGTTTTGCGTTTGATTGAATAAAGTGTTTTCTTGGTGGAACTTCATCTCCCATTAACATTGTAAAGACTGCGTCTGCTTCTTCGGCATCGTCAATACCAACTTGTTTTAAGATTCTATTTTCTGGATCCATAGTTGTTTCCCAAAGTTGTTCAGGATTCATTTCTCCAAGACCCTTATAGCGCTGAATATTAATTACGTTTTTTGTATTAACTTTTTGAATGTCTTTTATAGTCTGATCTTTCTCCTCATCACTATATGCATACTTTGCATCTTTTCCTGCAGATATTTTATATAAAGGAGGCATTGCTATATAAAGGTATCCTTGTTTGATAATCTCTGGCATATGGCGATAGAAAAATGTCAAAATTAATGTTTCAATATGTTCTCCATCAACGTCTGCATCAGTCATGATAATAATTCTGTGGTATCTAAGTTTTTCAAATTTAATAGTCTCCCCGATTCCCATACCAAGAGCAATAATTAAATTCTTTACTTCTTCATGCTCAATAATTTTATCCAGCCTTGCTCTTTCGGTATTTAATATTTTTCCTTTTAATGGAAGAATTGCCTGGAATTTTCTGTCTCTTCCTCCTTTAGCACTCCCACCAGCGCTATCTCCTTCCACAAGGAATATCTCAGAAATGCTTGGATCTTTTTCCTGACAATCAGCTAATTTTCCAGGAAGAGTTGATCCTTCTAGTGCTCCTTTTCGAAGAATTGCTTCTTTAGCTGCTTTTGCAGCAAGTCTGGCTTTTGCCGCTAGATATACTTTTTCAAGTATTTTTCTTCCATCTTGTGGGTTTTCTTCAAAATATGTAGAAAGGCCTTCTTTAACAATACTTTGTACTATTGGTTGAATTTCAGCATTTCCAAGTTTTCCTTTTGTTTGTCCTTCAAACTGAATTCTATCCTGAGGCATTTTTACATAAACTACTGCTGTTAATCCTTCTTTTGTATCGTCACCTGTGATTGAATCCTCTCCATCTTTAAAGCTTCCAATCTTTTTTCCATAATCATTAACTGCACGTGTTAATGCCATTCGAAAACCAGTTAAATGGGTTCCACCGTTGACTGTGTTGATAACGTTAACATAGGATTCAACGTTTTCAGCATACCCATCGTTGTATTGAAGTGCTACTTCAATATCTACGTCTCCATCCATTTTATGAACGGTTATAACGTTATGAATTTTTTCTTTATTTTCGTTAATTTTGGAAACAAGTGAAGTAATTCCTCCTTCAAAATAAAAGTTTACTTCTTTTTCTTGACCTTCTCTTTTATCAAAAAGGTGAAAATATAGACTTGGAACTAGATATGCTCTTTCTCTGATTGCTTTTTTAATGCTGTCAAAATCAAAATTTGTTTCCTGAAAGATTTGTTTATCTGGTAAAAATGTGATTAATGTTCCACTGTGTCTACTATGAATAAAGTCATGACTAAGCCTTGATGACTCTACGGTTTTTAAGTCAGTTGTAACTTTTCCACGGGAATATTCCTGTGTATAGATTTTTCCATCTCTAGTTACTTCTGCAAAAAGCCATTCTGATAATGCGTTTACAACAGAAGCTCCTACTCCATGAAGTCCTCCTGAAATTTTATACGCACTTCCTCCAAATTTTCCTCCTGCGTGGAGTTTTGTCATGACAATTTCAAGACCTGATTTTTTATAGTTTTTAACAATATCAACAGGAATTCCTCTTCCATCATCAGCAACAGTTGCTGAGCCGTCGTTATTTAAAACAATCCAAACATTTTTTGCAAAACCAGCAAGTGCTTCGTCAACGCTATTATCAATAATTTCTCTTAAAGATTCGTGAAGACCAATTACATCAGTTGATCCAATATACATTCCCGGTCGTTTTCTAACCGGTTCAAGTCCTTCTAGGACTTGGATTTGCGCTGCTGAATAATCCGAAGATTTTGTAGCCATTACTAAACTAGTTTAGCAAATAATTGCAAGGAATTCTAGAGGTTACTTTAAGATTTTACTTTATTACAGTCAGATGATCTCTTTTTGCAGTTTCTCTATGTTGATCTCTAATTTCTCTTTTCATATCAGCTCGCATATCTCTTGGAAGTGACGCTGCAAAAACATCAACAGCTCTCATTGCCCCTTTTAATGCTGCTCTTTGTTCTAATGCTCTTGAAAGTGGATTAAATATTTCCATATTATTCTTCACCTAAATCTCTTTCTTGACTAGGTGTGCTAAGTGGTTTTCTACTTCCTTGTAAGAGAAAAGACAATGAATTGTTGAAAGCAACCGTTCTTTTTCTGTCTGCCTGCGCAATTTTCTCAGCTCTTTCTGCAGGTGATAAATTAGGATCTCTTTTTGCTGCAGCTTGGTCTTTTCTTGCATTTTCTGCAACTCTTCCCATTGCGTTTAGAAAACCGTTTCCAGTATTAATAACTCTTCTTGTTTTTGGTCCGCCTCTTCTTCTTTCTTTTGACATAAGCAAAGATTATAGCAAAAAGACTTAGTAAAATAAATAAAAGCTTTAGTTATGTTTTGCTCTTTGTAAAAAAGTAATCTTATCCTTTGTTTCCAGGGCAATTATCATTGCTCTATCAAGTTTTTTATAAAATAAAGCAGTGGTTATGGTAAGTCCAAGTGCTAGGATCATTTGGGGTACATCCCGTAAATTACTTGCAAGTAGTGCAAATACTGCTCCAAGTCCTGCTGTAACCCCAAGACTTGCATATAGAGCTTGAACTCTTTCTGCAAGTCTTTGTCTTCTTGTTAAATTTTCTTCTAATTGAGTTAGGCTTTCTGCTTGGTCAATTTGCATAGGCTTTTCTCCATCTTTTGTTTGAAGGGTATAAGTATTAGTTGCGTAGTTTTTACCCATTTTGGGTACAGAGGCTTTAAAAAGAGAAAAATTAGTTCCGAAGAAGCCTACTTTACTATCCACTTCTGTTATTTTTGTTCCATCTGAAGTGGTAATTCTTTCTCTTTCTACTGACATTTTCTTGCCGGATTATATTTAGGTCGATTTTAATTGTCAACGATATAAGTCTAAAAAATATTGTTTTGAAATTAAAATAAAACTACATTTCCAAAAATAAATTTTCTAATCCTAGCCTAAAATTAACGTTGGATTGTTTTATCTCTCGATAATATTTTTGTAGTATTTTTAAGTTTTTAGCTAAACTTACTTCTTGATTGTTTACCATTTTATTTCTTGTAACTATTATTAGTTTTTCTAAAAAAAGTAAAGCTTCTTTTTTATCTTTTGCAAGATCTTGGGCAATTTTTAATCTCTCCCCTATTTCTAACTGACTAAAATTATTAGCTATTTCTAAGATTTCTTCTTTCTCATCTTTGTCAATAGAAATTTCTTTATCAAGTTCAATTAATTTGCAGCGTGAAAGAATAGTAGGAAGAAAAAAGTTTGAATCAGAAAGAATGACGATCGTTGTAGAAAGGGGTGGTTCTTCTAACACTTTCAAAAAAGCATTTTGCGCATCGGTCGTTATTCCGTAAAACGCTTCTAAAACTACCATTTTTTTCTGTCCTTGCATTGGTTTTAGAAATATTTGTTTTGAAAGATTTCTAATGTCTGCAATTCCTACTGCTTTTTCACTTTCAAAGGAGTAAATATCGAATTTTGAAATTTTTAAATCACTTGCCATTTGATTGACAAGCTCTTTTGCTTTTTCTTTATTTTTAGAAATTACAATAAAACTTTGCATAAAAATTAACCAATTCTTGTTGACTTTATATCATATTTTAGCCTACTATTATAGTAATGCCTGATCAACCAAATTTATCAACTCAAGTTAGTCAAAATCAAACTCCTCAAAAGGCGGATAGTATTCCTGCCGACGATGTACAAATTGATACAACTACTCAGACCCTTGCAGATATTTTATTTTCCCAAAAACTATTAAATAAAAATCAATATGATGATATTAAAGTTAAAAGTGCGAGTAAAGGAGTTTCCGAAGAAAGCGTTATAGAATCTTTGGAAATAGTTTCAGAAGCAAAACTTGCCCAGGCAAAAGCTTTGCTTTTAGGAATTCCTTTTGTTGATGTTACCAATGCTTCATTTTCTCCTCAAGCTTTAGGGTATGTGCCAAGAGCAGTTGCAGAAAGATTTGCCGTTATCCCTTTTGCTTATGATGAAATTACCAAAACTCTTTCGGTTGCAATGGGAAACCCTGTTGATCTTGAGGCAATTACTTTTGTCAGAGAAAAAACAGGACTTTCTATTAAATCATTTGCCGCAAGCCCATCGGAAGTAGTAAAAGCAATTAATCAACAATATAGACAAGAATTAGTAGGAGATGTAGGTGCTGCTTTGAAAGAAACTGATGATCAAACTAAAATAAAAACAATTGATACTGATCAAATTGCGCAAATTATTAAAGAAGCCCCAATTGCCAAAATCGTTTCTACAATTTTAGAATACGCTGTAACAAGTAGAGCTTCAGATGTTCACATTGAGCCCCAGGAAGATAGAGTTAGAGTTAGATACAGAATAGATGGCATATTGTATGACAGACTTTCCCTTCCTAAAGTAGTTCAAGAGGCGGTAATTTCAAGGATCAAGATTTTAGCTGAAATGAAAATTGATGAACATAGAACTCCACAGGACGGTCGTTTTAATTTTAAAATAGACGAAAAAGAAGTTGATCTTCGTATCTCCGTACTTCCAACAGTTTTTGGTGAAAAAATTGTTATGAGGCTTCTTAGAAAAACAGGTGGAATACCCACTCTTCATGAACTAGGTTTAGGAGGATTTTCAGAAAAGGTTTTGGAGACTGCAATTCTAAGACCCCATGGAATAATCATAGTTTGTGGTCCTACTGGAAGTGGAAAAACTACTACTTTGTATTCTATTTTATCTAAGCTTAATACAACAAAAGTAAATATATCTACTCTTGAAGATCCAGTTGAATACCAAATTGCTGGAATTAATCAGGTTCAAATTAATCCTGCCGTTGGTCTTACTTTTGCAGATGGACTTAGATCTTTCTTAAGACAAGATCCAAACATAATACTTGTTGGAGAAATTAGAGACAAAGAAACAACTGAATTAGCAATTCAGGCGGCACTTACCGGCCATTTGGTCTTCTCTACCTTGCATACTTCTTCTGCAGCAGGAGCACTGCCTCGTTTATTAGATCTTGGTGCTGAAACATTTTTACTTGGTTCAACAATGACAGCAGTACTTGCACAAAGAATTGTTAGAAAAATCTGTCCTCATTGTAAAGTGTCTTATCCTCCCCCACCTCAGCTTGTTGAGGAAATGAAAGTTGTACTTGGAAAATATTTTCCGGTAAATCTAAAAGATGTTTCCTTATATAAAGGAAATGGCTGCGAAGAATGCGGTGGCTCTGGTTATATAGGAAGAGTTGGTATTTTTGAAACATTACCAATTACTGAAAAAATTGGCAGTTTAATTTTACAGCATGCAGATAGTGGTGCTATAGAAAAACAAGCTATAACAGAGGGTATGATAACTATGAAGCAAGATGGATACCTAAAAGTCTTACAAGGAACAACTACTATAGAAGAGGTTCTTAGGGTTGCACAGGAGTAAATATGGAAATAAATGTACTATTAGACGAAACAATAAAAAATAATGCATCGGATTTGCATCTACTTCCAGGAATTCATCCTGCCATAAGAGTTGATGGTCTTTTAAGGTATTTAACAAATTATCCAGTCTTAACCCTTGAGGTTATGGAGCAAATGATATTTTCTCTTTTAAAGCCTGATCAAAAACAGCTTTTATTAAATAATAAAGAGTTAGATTTTTCTTTTGGCTTCGGTGGAGGTGCATATGGAGATCTTGGTAGGTTTAGGACTAATCTTTATTTTCAAAGAGGAGTATTGTCCGGAGCATTTAGGTTTTTACGTCCTACTATTCCAACAATTGAAGAATTAAAACTCCCAAAAGTTTGTCATAGTTTTGCTGAATTAAAACAAGGCTTTGTTTTAGTAACAGGTCCTACGGGTCATGGTAAATCAACTACCCTTGCTTCAATTATTAATGAGATAAATCAAAATAAGTCGCTTCATATTTTAACAATTGAAGATCCAGTTGAATATGTTTATCCTCAGGGAAAAAGTATTATCTCTCAAAGAGAAATGGAAATTGATACCCATTCTTGGAATATGTCACTTAGGTCTGCTCTAAGAGAGGATCCAGATGTTGTGTTAGTTGGTGAAATGAGAGATCCTGAGACTATGGCAGCTGCAATAACCATTGCAGAAACTGGTCATTTGGTCTTCTCTACTCTACATACAAATTCTGCTGCACAAACAATTGATAGAATTTTGGATTCATTTCCTTCTAATCAGCAAGTTCAAATAAGAACCCAACTAGCAGCTACATTAAAAGGAATAATTTCCCAAAGACTTATTCCTATGATTAATGGTGGAAGAATTCCTGGTATTGAGGTTTTACTTGGTAATACTGCTATATCAAGTAATATTAGAGATGGTAAAACCCATTTAATTGATTCTGTAATTCAAACTTCCCAGCAGCAAGGCATGATTCCATTAGAAAACTCTCTTTCCTCGCTTGTTTTATCAGGTACAATAAGTTTGGAAATGGCAAAAACTTATGCATTAAGACCTGACGAATTACTCAGAATGATTGGTTAAATATGAGACTTAGATACAAAGCTGCTACCAAAGAAGGAAAACTTTCCCAAGGACTACTTGATGCAAAAGATATTCAAGAAGCTGCTACTTACCTTCGGGCTAAAGGTTTTATGCCTATTCAAATACTTAGAATTGATAATCAATTAGCAAGTCAAATTCCCTTTTTAAACAAAGTAAAAACAACAGAGCTAGTACTATTTACAAGACAAATGTCCTCCATGCTTTCATCAGGCCTTACTCTTATGAAATCTCTTGAAATATTAAGAGAGCAAATGACAAATCCAACTATGCAAGAAATTACGACTTCAATTATTAATGAGGTGCAAGAAGGAAAAACATTTTCTCAAGCTATTTCTAAGCATCCAAAGCTTTTTACCACAATTTATGTTTCTATTATTAAAGCAGGAGAAAGTTCAGGGCTTTTAGATAAAGTATTATCAAGACTTGCAGACAATTTAGAAAAGCAGGCAAAGCTTAAGTCTACAATTAAAGGTGCTTTAATGTATCCAATTATAGTTATTATCTTAATGGTTGCAGTTATGACTATTATGATGCTTTTTGTTATTCCGCAACTTACTGTCCTTTATGATAATTTGAATGTTCCTCTTCCTCTTCCAACTCAAATTTTAATTGGTTTGTCTAATTTTTTAACAGTTTTCTGGCCAATAGTACTTGGTTTATTAGTTGCGGTTGGGTATTTCTTAAGAAGATGGTCTAATACCTTAAGTGGAAAGCTTATTCTTGATGATTTTGTCCTTAAAGTCCCGGTTTTTGGAAAACTTATAAAACAAACAATCTTAGCTGAGTTTTCAAGAACTTTTGGGCTTTTAGTTGGTACAGGAACATTAGTTGTTGAAGCCTTAAATGAAACTGCTGAAACTGCTGGTAATATACATTATAAAAACGCAATCATTGGTATAGGAAATCAAGTAGAAAAAGGTGTTACAGTTGGTACTGCCATGTCTTCATCAACGCTTTTTCCTCCTCTTCTTATCCAGCTTACAAAAATTGGCGAGCAAACCGGAAAACTTGATGAAACGCTGCAAAAAGCATCTGAATATTTTGAAAGAGAAGTAGATCAAATGGTAAAAACCTTAACTACAGCAATGGAGCCTTTTATTATGATAGTTTTAGGAATTGGCGTTGCCTTTCTTATTATTTCTGTTATTACGCCAATTTATAGCTTAATGTCTAGTATTCAATAATACTAGCTTTAAACTACCTATTGACAAGGGTTTTTCATTATGATTATGATAAATACATACATGAAATCTTTTATAAAGAATCTTAGAACTAACGCAGGTTTTACATTAATTGAACTTTTAGTCGTTATCGGAATCCTCGGAGTATTAGCAGCAGCCTTAATTGCAACAATCGATCCTTTTGAGCAAATTAAAAAAGCAAATGATACAAATTCTAAAAACACAACTGTTGAGTTTATCAATGCAAATATCAGGTACTATACAACTCATGGTAAACTTCCTTGGGAATCAGGACAAATTGCTAGCTGTGCATCAACTGCAACATCACTTAATGCTGCATCAGCTGCAAATTGTATAACTGGACTTATTGCAGAAGGAGAACTTAAATCAGCTTTCAATAATGCATCTTCAGTATTACAAACAATTAATTATACAGGTTCTACAAGCAACGTAATTGCTTGCTACAAACCAAGTTCAAAAGCAGGACAAAAAGATCCTAACACAATTTATAACAGCGCCGGAACATCTACAACAGGTTGTAAATCGGCCGGAGGATCAACTGACTGCTACTGGTGTTCACAATAAAGCTTCTTAATGACCCTAATTAAAAAAGTATATTTTCTGCCATTAATTCTTTTTTTGTTTACATTTACTACCTATATCCATAACCTTTCTAGAAGTGTATTTGGTGGAGATGTAGGAGACTTTGTAACTGCTGCAACTGTGATGGGAGTGCCTCATCCTTCAGGATATCCTCTTATTACCTTCTTAGGGTTTATTCTTACTAGAATTGATTTTATGACCCCAGCTTTTATGGTAGGACTAATATCTGCAGTGTCTTCTGCCCTTGCTGTAGTTATTTTTTATCTTTTTTCTTTGGAGATAACAAAAAGTAAGCTTATTTCCCTTCTTTCTTCTTTAGTTTTAGCTTTTAACTATATTTTTTGGTTTTATGCTGAAATTGCAGAGATTTTTGGCTTAAACAATCTATTTATAGTCTTACTTATATTCTTAGCCTATCTTTATTTTAAATACAGAAAGATAAAATACCTATACTTACTAGCCTTTTTTACTGGTTTATCAATGACCAATAATTACATAATTTCTTTTATTTTTCCTTCAATTTTTATATTAGTATTTTTTCACTTTAAAGAGATTATTAAAAAACCAAAAGTTATTTTATTAAGTATCCTATTTGGCTTATCTGGCTTATTAGTTTACCTATATATTCCAATTGCATCCTTATCAAATCCACCTATTAATTGGGGAAACGTTAAAGATCTAGGCTCTTTTTTAGATGTAATACTTAGAAAGCACTACGGAACCTTTGGTGTGGGTGAAGTTGCAAGTCTTGTGCCAATGCAGCGGCTTTTAATACAAAAAGAATATCTGTCTACCCTACTCTTTCAATTAACTCCTCCTGTAATCTTTTTCTGCTTATTAGGAGTAATATTTGCAATTAAAAAATATAGAGTATTATTAATATCTCTTTTAGTTGGTTTTATTCTCTCAGGTCCAGTCTTTATTGCATTAATAGGTGTTTCTTTTTATTCGTCCTTTTATATCGGAATCTATGAACGTTTCTTTACAATGTCATCTGTTGTACTATTATTTTTCTTTCCACTAGGCATAAAGTACTTTATAGAAATTATAAATAGATTATTAAAAAAAACAACTTACGAAAAGCTTTTTATAATTACTCTTTTTCTAATACCAGTATTACTTTTTAAATATAATTTTCCTAAAACTGATTTACATAATGTTTATATTGGAGACAATCTTGCATATGATCTACTTACCCCTTTACCTAAGAACGCTTACTTTATGATGATTGGAGATACGCAAATTTTTAATTCTTGGTATGGAAGATATGCACTAAAAATACGACCTGATGTAACTCTTTTTAGTGGAGTTGGAAATGATAATTTTGAGAAAATAAAAAACAAATATTTAGAAAAATATCCTAAAGATGCCCATGACGTTGATCTAGCTGGAAAAGTTCTACGAGATCTTGCTAAAGACCATCCTGTTATTTCTTCATCAAAGATTAGCTTAATGAGTGGAGAAAAGATGACATGGATACCATTTGGACTTTCATATTTGCTTTTAGGTGAAGGGAAAAATATGCCAACCAAAGAAGAGTTTGTAGATAAACAAAAAAATATTTGGAATAATTTAAAGAATAAAGAGTTTACTAATGAGCATTTAAGTACAAATAGCTTAACAATATCAGACATTCCTGATATTTACGTTAGCGCTCTGATTGCACAAGGAGCTTTTATAGATGGTCAATACAAAGATAAAAAATTAGCTCTAAAATATTATGAGGATTCTAAGCTAGTTGATGAAACAAATAGAAAACCATATCTTGCTCTTGCAACATATTATACTACAATAGATGATTGTAAGAGCGTTGAGGAAAACGTATTTAAAGCTTTAGATTTTTATCCATTAGACAGTATTTCATATTTTTTGCTATATCATAATTATAAGTTTTGCTATAAAAATGAAGTAAAATCAAAACAATTGATAGAAACCTACAAAAATATTTTTAAAGGAGATTTATTAAAAGATTTTACAGAGTATGTAAAAAATACTCCTAAATAAGATGACTATATTATTTCTTTTTTTAATAGGTTTATTTATCGGTTCCTTCTTAGGAGTTTTAGTTGATAGAATCCCTAATAAAAAATCCTTTATTAAAGGAAGATCTATTTGTGACTTTTGTAAACATAAGTTAGCTTGGTATGACTTAATTCCTGTTTTGTCTTTTCTCTTATTAAAAGGAAAATGTAGATACTGTGAAAAAAAACTTCCATTTTTTTATCCCAAAATTGAAGTTTTTACAGGGTTAGTATTTGTTTTAATTTATTTTTTTGTGGCATCCATTCTCCCCTTTTCCTATTTATCTTTAATCTTTTATTTATTATTATCTTCCCTTTTAATAGTAATTCTCTTTATAGATTTAAAATTTGGGATTATACCCGATAAAATTACATTGCCAGGTGTGATTTTAACTTTATTTTTTTTAATAATTACAAAACTACCTACAATTTATAATTATTTATTTTCTGCAATTTTTACTAGCGTATTTTTTATTATCATTTCCCTATTCTACTATCTTTTAAGGAAAAACATTGCCATGGGAGGAGGAGATATAAAATATGCCTTTTTAATGGGACTAATTTTAGGTTTCCCAAGTATTATTGTTGGTCTTTACAGCGCTTTCTTGACAGCGGCTTTGTACTCAATCATACTTATTATATGGCACAAGAAAGCCTTTTTAAAAGATTCAATTCCCTTCGGACCTTTTCTGGTGTTGGGAACTTTTCTAAGTTTAATTTGGGGAAATTTAATCTTTCAAAAATCTTTAATTCTTCTGGGTTTACGTTAGTTGAAATTTTAGTAGTCATATTGATCCTCGCAGTTTTATTTGTCATCGCAATTGTTGCAATTGATCCAATTAAACAGATCGGAAAAGTAAGGGATGCGCAAAGACAAAATGATTTAAAACAAATATCTACAGCTTTAGATGCTTTTTACAACGATAATACTTCATATCCAATTGATATTGGAGAATTAGATGATGCAAGTAAATATATTCAATCCATCCCGATAGATCCAGTAAATGCAGATACGACAAACTATCTTTATGTATCCGATAATTCAGACTCTCTCCCTCAGTGGTATGTTTTATTTGCGAGTTTGGAGAATAAGGATTCAAGTAAGAGTTTATGCTCTTTAGAAAAAATAAAGGCAAATGATGCGTGTCTTCCCCAAGGAATTAGGGATGTAAATGCTGATTTAATATATAATTATTGTGTAGTTGCAGGAGATGTAGATTGTTCATATATAAACAGTATTAGCTTATGAAACAAAATGTAAAAGGTTTTACGCTCGTTGAGCTCGTTCTGGTAATAGGAATAATTGGAGTTTTATTTTTGGTAGCATTTTTAGTTCTTGATCCCATAGGGCAGTTTCAAAAAGCAAATGATACGAAAAGAAAATCAGATCTTTCTCAAATACAAAAATCCCTAGAAGCCTATTATCAGGATAATGAAAGGTATCCAAGAACCACAGGAAATCCTTACTACTGTCTTCAGCATATTGTTTCTCCATGGACAACTTATTGTGCAAACACTAATTGGTCACCATATATGAATCTTGTTCCTAAAGATCCTAAGTCTTCAAATAGATATGTTTACTATGCCCCATCGGATGGACAGTCTTATTATATTTATGCTAATCTGGAAAGAGGGAGGAAAGATCCTCAGGTTTGTAATGTTGATGGTAGTGCATGCGATAGCCTTACAACGAATAGTATTTCAGCAACTGCATGTGGAGGAACATGTAGTTATGGAGTATCAAGTCCTAATGTATCGCCTTAAACTAGTATGATTAAAAGAATAAGTTCAACTTTAAAGAAAAAGGTAAATAAATTGCAAAAAGGATTTACCTTAGTTGAGCTTTTAATTGTCATAGCAATAATAGGTGTTTTAGCAGCGCTTTTAATGTCTAATTTTATTGGTGTTAGGCAGAGAGCAAGAGATGCACAGAGAAAATCAGATTTAAAACAAGTACAATCTGCCCTTGAATTATATAGATCAGACAATGGTACATACCCAAGCTGTACAAGTACAGTTAGCTGTAATTTTCCAACATGTGGATCTTCTTTGCCTGCTTCCGGAACTACTATTTATATGAAAAAAATTCCGTGTGATCCAAGTAGTAGTTATAATTCAGGAAGTTATGCTTACTGGAGCGACTCAAGCTCATATTATATTGCAGCTTGTAGCGAAAATGCATCAGATTCTCAAGCAGTTGCCTATTCAAGCGTCCCAGCAGGTATAAAAGGTGTAGACTCCAATGATACAAGTTGTACTTCTGGTTATTATTACCTAGTTAACCAGCCATGATAAGAAAAATCTTCAACCTAAAAGGCTTTACTTTAATAGAGTTAATTATTGTATTTACAATTATTGCTATTTTGTCAGCTTCAGGTTTTGCAGCTTTTGTTTTGTATAGTCAAGCTCAAAGTCTTTCTAACGACAGAGAAAATATTGTTAATATTTTAAATCTTGCAAAGGCTAATACAACATCACAATTTAAACCTACTTCGTTAACTAAGTGTCAAGGAATACTAGAGGGATATAGTGTTGTATTTACAACTTCTGGTGCGAGTGCAAATACATATCAATTATATGTTCGTTGTAGCGGAAATGATCCTGGTTCAACACCTCCTCGTGAGGTTAAGATGAATGATAATCCATATAAACTTTCAAAGGGTGTAACTTTTACAACTTCTGGCGCAACCCCTATGAATGTGTCTTCAGTTTTTTATCCTGTTTTAACAGGAGGGATTGATGTTAAAAACTTAATTGGCAGCGTTGCAAATTGCAGCAATAATTCATGTAGAATAGTAATTAGTGGGTTTAGTGTTGCACCAAAAATTATTACAATTGATTCATCAGGGAGTATAAAATGAAAGAAAAAGGACAAGGTTTAATTGAGGCTATAATTGCTCTATCAGCAGGTGTTTTAGTAGTATCAGCTCTTGCTATGGTTGTAATTAGTGCTGTCGGAAACAGTGATTTCACAAAAATTCAAAATCAAGCAACAGCTTATGCACAAGAGCAGCTTGAGGCTTTAAAAGATCTGAGTAAAAATGATTGGACAAATTTTAATGTTCTAGATGGTACATATTGTCCTAATACAGATCTTAGTTTAGGAAATAAAATAACTGGTAATTGTCAAACAGTAAATGTAGGAAATATTTATATTAGGCAAGTTAATATTACTCGTTCGGGTGGTGGTACTACGCCATGTGGATATTCACCAAGTGGAACATTAGTAGAAGTTAATGTTTCATGGAATGATGGAAAATGTCAATCTTCAACAGATTATTGTCATAAAGTAGAACTTAATTCTTGTGTTGAAAATATAAATACCATTCCAACACCTTAATGAAAAAAATATTAAATAATAGAAAGGGATATACACTTGTTGAGCTTTTGGCAGCTATGATACTTTTAATTACAGTGGGAAGTATAATGGCTGGAATTATTGTTGTTTCCCTTAGGGGCAGTAATAGAAGTACAAATGTAAATGATATAAGACAAGAAGGAAATTATGCCCTATCCCAGATGACTAAGATGATAACGTATGCCCAAAGTTTTGATGGAATTAGCGATGGATCAACAGATATAGATACGGGAGATTTAGTATATACAAAAGATTGCACAGTAAATCCTACGACTCATCAATATAAGTTTTTAAAAATTTCGACTTTTGATCAGGGAAAAACTACTTTTGTCTGTAGTACTGGTGCTGAAGGAGATTTTATAGCTTCATATGGGGCTTCATTAAAAACATGGCCGCTAATCGTTGGGGATAACACCCCATCGGTACAATATTTTAATGAAGATAAATACACAGTTACAGCTTGTTATTTTACCTGTATTCAAGAAAACAGCAGTGTAACGCCAACTGTTGGCATTAGTTTTTCTGTCCAAAAACCAGATACGACAATTGTAGAAAATAAAGTTAGTCTTGATTTCGATACAACGGTTGGATTTAGGAATAGCAATTAGCTTTAAAATAAGTTGACAAACTAAGCTTTTGGTTGCTACTCTATATTTAGATATAAATGCAAAAATTATTAAACATTTTTAAGAATCAAAACGGTCAAGCTCTTTTAATAATAGTTCTTGTTATGGTTGTTGGTCTTACTGTAACTTTAGCTGTTGTTTCAAGATCAATAGTTAATCTTAAAACCTCTGTTGAGCAAACAGACTCACAAAAAGCTTTAGCTGCTGCAGAAGCGGGTGTCGAGCAAACAATTAAAAATAACGCAAATATTGGTTCTGAGTCAAATTATATAAACATAGGAAATGGTGTTTCATATAAAACAAATATTACTCAGGTTGCAGGAAACGCATCCTTTTTAATTAATGGCGGAAATATTGTTTTAAAAAATGAAGGTGCTTTTATTTGGCTTTCTGATTATAACAATACTGGATCTTGGACTCCTGGATGGAGTGGAGATTTAATTATTTATTTTGGAGATCCTCTTAAAACTGATGCGAATAATCCAGCAATTGAAATCGTTCTAATTTCGGGAGCAAGCGTTGCGACTGCCCAAACAAAAAGGTTTGCTTTTGATCCCTATTCAACAAGAACGAGTAGTAATAATTTTACTACTTATCCAAGTAGCACCGCTGATGCAATTTTTGAAAAAGTTACTACAACTGTACAAGGTAAACGATTTGCATATAGAGTTACTTTAAATAATCTTGTAAGCGGATTAGTCGTTAGGACAAATCCAATTTATGAATCCAGTTATTTAGGGGCTGGTCGTCCAGCCGCAGACCCAAGTCTTCCTGCTCAGGGACAAGTTATTATTGCTGAGGCAAAATCAGGATCCGTAAGAAGAAAAGTAACTGTTTTTCAAGGCTACCCAGAGCTTCCTGCCGAGCTGTTTCCTTACAGTATTTTAGTACCAAGATGAACAAAAAAGGATTCGGCTTAGACATAGGGGCAACATCCCTAAAATTAGTTTGGTTAGATAAACAAAAAGCAGGCTTTTTATTAAAAGCTGCGCTTATATCCCCTATTCCCTCAAAAGGAATGCTTTCTGAGTCTCCGTTGGACGAAGAAGAAATGGCACAAGCACTTAGAAAAGCTGCGGATACTGCAGGAGTAAATACAAAGAAAGTAAATATTGCTCTTCCTGAAAATCAGGTTTATACAAAAGTTTTGGAAATGCCTATTTTATCTGATCGTGAGATAGCATCCGCAATTTATTGGGAAGCAGAACAATATATACCCGTTCCTTTAACAAGCATTAAGCTTGTTTGGAATGTTTTGAAAAGACCTGATAAGCCAGGTCCTGAAGAAAAAATGCAAGTATTAATGGTTGGGGCACCAAGCATGCTTATCAATAAATATCAAAAATTAATTTCAATGGCGGGATTAGAAATTAACTCAATGGAAACAGAAATTCTTGCTACCCTTCGCTCCTTGGTTTTAGATGAAAATTTTCCAACAAGTCTTGTTGTAAATATAGGTGCAATTAGTACTTCTTTTGCAATTGTAAGAAAAGGAATAATGGTATTTACTTATTCAATGAGCATTGGTGGTGCTGCAATAAATAGAGCTATAGCAACAGATTTTAACTTAAGTCCTCAGCAAGCTGAAGAATATAAAAGAGTTTATGGAGTTTCTGGAAAAAGTCTTGGAGGGAGGGTTGGTAAATCAACAGAACCAATCTTAAATGCGATACTAACTGAAATTAAAAAATCGATAGCATATTACGGACAAAAATATAAAGATGATAATGCCATACGACAAATTATTCTTTCAGGTGGAACTGCAAAACTTCCTGGGATTGAGCTTTTCTTTGCAAGTAATTCTGGAATAGAAACTGCTATTGCAAACCCTTGGAAAATACTCTCCTCTCAACAAATACCAAAAGAAATTCTGCAGAATTCTTCAGACTACCCTATCGCTGTAGGGCTTGCAATGAGAGATTATGAATAAAAGTGTAAATCTTGTTTCCAATAGAAACGAGCAACTAGAAAAAGAGTTGCTTATTTTAAAAATTGTTAGAGTTGTTTCTGTTTCACTTTTAATAACTATTTCTATCATTGCAGTCAGCGCATTTGTTTTAAGTACACAAATTTCTCTTTCAAGAATAAAGGAAGAAGAAAACTCTACTCTTTCTCAAATTTCTGCACTTCATGATAGACTTACTACTTATTATTTAACAAAAGATAGGTTAAATAATATTTCAAGTATTATTTTAACAAGAAGAGATTATGGTAGGCAAATTGATGCAATCTTAGAAAAAGTTCCAGGAGATCTTAGTTTGGAAGGAATAGGTATTGAAAAAGATATTATTTCGGTTACTATGTCTGGGACTTCCCTTGTCACTATTAATAAATTTATAGATGATGTCACGTTTTTAGGAAAAGAAAAAAAAGTATTAAGTAATGTAAAACTTGAATCATTATCCCTAGATGTTAAAAGCGGAAAATACACAGTAATAGTGAAGGGAGATGCAATATAAATGGATTTAAATAAAGATTTAAAAGATATTCATTTAAATATTAATTCAACAACTTTTAATATTTTATATAGAAAATACAAAAGTTTTGTACTTCCCTTTATTATAATAATTGCTTGTATTGTGCTTTTATTTATCGTTATTATTCCACAAGTTCAAGCAGTCTTAGATGCAAAAGAAAAAGAAACAATTGAGAAACAAAAATTAGAACTTTTAAAAAATAATTATAATTTGTTACTTAATATGGACCCTGTTAAGTTAAACTCAGATTTTGCAATGCTGACAAAAACTCTTCCCTCTGGTAAGGATTTTGCTGGGATAATTAATTCTATTTCAGATAAATCTGTTAAGACTGGGGTTAGGATTGGAGACTTTGAGTTTACCGTTGGAAATATTTCAAAAATTACAGAAGGAGAGGTAGCTTTCCCTTCAATACAAATTACATTGGATGTTGCTGGTGAACCAGAGTCAGTTTTAAACTTTGTAAAACAGCTTTATAAATCAATGCCTCTTTCTGAAATCACAACTATTGAGCAGGGTGGAAAGTCTGCTAGAATAAAAATTCAATTTTTCTATAAAGCTTTTCCTCAGGGGCCAATAAGTAACGAGTCGCCAATAGTGGTATTTTCTTCAATAGACTCGTCTTTAATAAATGAATTGTCTGGTTGGGATAGCGTTGGAGAAGTTAATTTTATTCCATTAGTCCCAAGTGTAACAGAAAACTCTTCAGAGGAAGCATTACTAGAGGCATCACCTTCTGCCCAGCAACCTTAACTTTTTTTATTCAAAAGATCGGGTCTTAGTTGTTTTGTAATTTTTATTGATTTTTCATTTCTCCATTGATTAATTTTAGGGTGATTTCCAGAAAGAAGTATTTCGGGCACTTTTAATCCTTCGTATTCCTGGGGTTTTGTATATTGAGGATATTCTAAAAGTGGTGAAAAAGATTCGGTTTCCAAAGATCCTTTTGATAAAACTCCTTTTACTAGTCTTGCAACGCTATCTACTATTAACATTGCTGGTATTTCTCCACCCGTTAAAACAAAATCACCAATACTTACTTCTTCATCTATGTATTTTTTTATTCTTTCATCAAATCCTTCATAGTGCCCACAAATTAATATCAAATGTTTTAGTTTAGAGAAATTTTTTGCTTTTACCTGATTAAAGGTTTTACCATGAGCTGTTAATAAAATTATCTTTTCTTCTTTAGAGTTTAAATTTTTTACTTTTACTTTTTCTATTGCCTTATGGAGTATATCAACTCTTAAAACCATTCCCATTCCCCCACCGTAAGGCGTATCATCAACTAGCTTATGCTTTCCTATTCCAAATTCCCTAATGTTAATGAATTCAAGATCAATTAATTTTTTTTCGATTGCTCTTTTGATAATTGACTCATTAAATGGAGATAAAAACATTTCGGGAAAAAGAGTTATAACCGAAATTTTCATAAAATTTTAGAGGTCTTGTGCTAAAGATATAAATACTTTCTTATTGTTTTTCATTGCTGGAATCTTCATTACATTTCTAATTGCCTTTATAACTTTTCCATTTTTTCCAATAATTCTTCCCATATCTTGTGTATCTACTTTTATAACAAAATTCAAGACTCCGTTTTCTTCAGTTTCTGAGATTTCTACAGCTTCGTCGTTTTCTACGATTGATGTTACAAGATAATGTAATGCGTCTTTCATATTATTTTACTAATTTTTCGATTACCAATGAGGGTTGTGCGCCTACGGAAACCCAATAATCATATCTTTTCTTATCTATCTTAAAGGCTCCTTTTCTGCCTTTTTCATACCAACCCAATGATTCAATGGCTTTACCATCCCTTCTGGATCTTTTTTCTTTTACTACTATTCTGAATTTTCGCTCTCCTCTTTTTCCAATTCGAGCACTTCTTATTACTACTGACATAACGCTAATTTTATCATTATTTGAGGCTTTACTCAAGTGGTATTGCTTGTTTTAATTTTTTTAATGCTTCTAGTGCAGCGCTTTCTTCTGCTTCTTGTTTTGATTTTCCTTCTCCTTGGTCAATAAGTTTTCCAGAAATATAAACACCCATTGTAAAAATTTTTGAATGTGCTGGTCCATGTTCTCTAAGAACTTTATACATAGGAGAATTTTGTTTTCTTGATTGAACAAATTCTTGAAGTAAGCTTTTAGGATCCTTAAAAGATCTTTCTTTTTCTAGAATTTGAATTTTTTGGCTAAATACTTGTATTAAGAAATCTTTTGTTATATCAATTCCACTATCTATAAATAAGGCTCCGACATATGCTTCAAATGAATCTGCAAGAAGGCTTTGGTTTTGTCTTCCTTTGGATTCGTCTTCTCCCTTTGAAAGTTTTAAATAGTTACCAAAATCAAGTTCACGGGAAAGCTCAGCAAGACTTTTAGTATTTACCAAGAGTGATCTCATATTCGTTAATATTCCTTCATTATAGTCTGGATGCTTGTTGAACAGATGTTCTGAAATTACAAAAGAAATTATACTATCCCCCAAAAACTCAAGTCTCTCATTAGAAGAGATTTTTTCCTTTGCTTCATTTAGATAGCTTCTGTGGGTAAATGCCTGTTCAAATAGCTGTTTATTTTTTAGTTGTGGTATGTTCATCCTTATTTATTAAATTGCCCAATGCTCCGTTTATAAATTTAGGGCTTTTATCTCCTCCATACTCTTTAGCAAGTTCTATTGCTTCATCTATTATAACTCTTGGTGGCTCTATTTTTTCAATAGTCAATTCAAAAACTGCTAATCTAAGTATGGCAAGATCTACTTTATTAATTTTTTCAATTGGAAAATCTGGTGCTGCTTTCGTAATTAATGCATCAATTTTATCTTTAAATTTTATAATTTCTGATGCTCTATTTCCCACTCTTTGTTTATGGAAGGCGACCTTGTAGAGGTCTTCGACAACTTTTTGTCGTTTTAAGTGTCTAATATCCAGAGGATTTTTCATTACTTTGTTTCTTTACTGGTATTTTCTGGTAATGCCTTTTGTTCCTTCGTTTCTTTGCTTTTATCTTTTTTCTTTACAATTACTTCTTTTCCTTTGTAAAACCCGCAGCTTGGACAAATTTGATGAGTTAAAATATCAACTCCGCAATTTGTACACAAAACAGTATGAGCAAGCTTTAAGTGAATACTTGCCCTTCTTTTTCCCTGTCTTTGTCTTGAATGTCTTTTC
>CAYYJP010000007.1:0-26312 GCA_964472285.1 uncultured Gammaproteobacteria bacterium
CAATTTATTTGCGTAGATGCTGCTAATCTTCTATCGCCTCTTGCAACAATATCCGCAAGTGCCCCAACACCTGCCATAAATCCTAAATAAAACACTTGCTCATGAATAGGTTTTGTGGAAGTAAAATCTACAAATGTATTTATTGCTATTGCACCTAAAGTGCAGATAGTTTTATAGGTATGATCTGATAAGCTTTCCCTTACTTCTCCTAAGCGACTTCTTTTAAGACTCGGACTTATTCCCCTCTCTGATAAGCTCATGAGGAGATTCTAGCAGATATTTATTAGAAAACAATTACCTATTTAAAACAATAATAAATAAATTTAAGACAGAGGCAAAACTAACCCATAAAAGATATGGAACTAATAATAACGATGCAACTTTAGAATATTTCCAAAACTCATAAATTAAAAGTATTATTGACCCCCAAAGCATAGCAATATTAATAAAAGCTAGTATTGGGTTATGTAATCCAAAGAATATAAAAGACCAAATAAAATTTAGTAAAAGCTGAATGGAAAATAATATTATTATTTTGTTTTTATGTTTTTTTAATTTTTCTTCTAAGACTAAAAATAGAGATAATCCCATCAAAAAATACAACGTTGTCCAAACAGGTCCAAAAATAAAATTAGGAGGATTAAAGAAAGGCTTATTAAGACTTGCATACCACGTAGGAATTTGAGAAAGTGTAAAAACTGAACCTAAAATACCTATTGCTTCACAAATAAATATTAATAATGTTAACCTCCAAAGCTTATTCACAACCTTATCATCTCAACCTAGAAAGTATATGTCAATTCATCTTTATTGAAGAGTAAGAGGAACTTTTACTTTGTCAATTTCGCTACCATCTTTAGCGCTATAATCAAAAACTTCTAATGTTATTTTTCCTTTTAGAGTAAGTCCTGAAATTGTTATTTCATATGAACCAAACTGCCCAACATCTTTTGCACTAGCATATGCACTTCCTTCCAAGATATTATTTCCTTTATTATCCAATATTCTATAATTTAGTTGATTTTCAAAAACCCTTGCACTGCCCTTAACTATAAAAGGAATAGAAAGTTTTGTGTTTGACTTAGGGCTATCTATAGAAATATTTTCACTTTTTTGCAAAACAGTTTGAGTATTACCTACACATTCTTTTGTTGGCATAGGAGATTTTGGATTTCCATGTTTTACCCACTGACCATCTTCACAAATCCAAGTATCTTCATTTCCTTTTAATAATAAAAACCCAAAGACTAAAAGCAAGATCACGACTAAACCAATTGCGATTCTTTTACCCATAAGATAATTATATACCCTAAAATCAAGTAAAATAACTAAGGGATTTTAAATTATTGTCCAACTGAACGAGGTCTAGATGTAGCAGAAGATACACCTCTTTTATGCAACTCTTGCCTAGCTCTTCTTTCAATAAAGGCTGGGAAATTACTGATATGCCTAACTCTTATTCTTTGTATTGGAGGTGTACCTCGGTCTTCATAACCGACTACTGTTTCTGTTCTTTCTATAAAACTTGGTAAAACTTCACTTATGCTTCTTGCCATACCAAAGGAAATTCTAGACCTAAAAACTTCTGATGTCAAGTAACTCTATCACTTATAATAAACAGTTAGTGTTGGAGGCAAATTAGATTCTCTAGATTTTATTATTACATCATCTTGTGACAAGGATTCAATGCCAATCGAAAACTTATATCCTGCCTTTGTAACGACATACTTAGTTAGATCAATAGAAATTTTTTGTCCTTTTTTAGGATTTGCAAAAGAAGAAATTAATGTAGAAAAGGCTGGTTTATTGTCAAAGTTAATCGAATTTTCAACCCATGTTACATCAACTACTGTCTTAATATTACTCTTACCTACTGAACCTGCATTTTGTCCTCTACCAACATATATAGTTAAGGTTGCACCCTGAATACTTTTTCCTTTAAGACTAGTTAAATCAAATTTTAAATACGTATTTGTTTTTGGATTGTCGTCAACAAAAAGCTGTGTATCTTTTCCAAAATTTAGTTTTGAAGAACTTTTCTTAACATAAGAGTCTGCAATTGGTTTAAATTCTTTGGTTAAAAATACTTCATCTATCGGACCTATTCTTACTGGGGCTGTCTTAGAAATTGAATGAATTCCAAATCTTGCAGTTACTGTTATTTCTCCAAAGCCAGCTTTCTTTGGAGTAAAAATATTTTCTTTTCCAATAATTTTAGTTAGGCTCCCAATTGAATCTTGTGAACTCATTGTCCATTCATATAAAACATTTTTCCAGATTGGTTTATTATTGGAATCAAAAGCAAGAGCTGACATTTCAACTTGCTTTGTGTTGTATAAAGTATCAATAGTGGCAGGTTGAATATGCAAAGAAGCTAACTGACTACCACTTGCTTGCTGCGAGGTAGTAAAAACCATTCTAACTATAAAAGGCGTTGAGACTATTAACAAAAACCCAGTAATAATGAAAAGTTTCGTAAACCTATCTAAAGATTTAAACTTTTCCCAAACAATTTGGCGTAAACTTTGCCTGTATTTCTCTGGGTCCACGTCCCCAAAACTTACAATTTCAGTCATTTAATTTAGTATCTTCTTTAAAATATTTTTTGTCAACAAAACTTAGTTAGAGGATTCAAGCCATTTTTCAGCCTCAAGTGCAGCACTACATCCATAGCCTGCAGCAGTTATTGCCTGTTTATAATGTGAATCATGAACATCCCCAGCTACAAAAACACCCTCTTTGTTAGTTAAAAAATGATCATGAACTTTTATAAAACCCTTTTCGTCTAAATCAATGTCATTAAATTTATTTGTATTTGGTATATGTCCAATTGCTACAAATACGCCATCTATTGGCATTTGACTTACTTCTTGCGTTTGATTATTTTTAATTTTAACTCCATTAACTACCATTTCTCCTAAAATCTCAACTACTTCACTGTTATACATTATTTTAATTTTTGGATTTTCTTTTACTCTTTTTTGCATGATATCTGAAGCTTTAAATGAATCTTTTCTATGAACTAATGTAACGCTTGAGGCAAATTTGGTTAGGACCAATGCTTCTTCCATCGCACTATCCCCTCCGCCAACTACAATTACATTTTTGTTTCTGAAAAATACAGCGTCACATGGAGCACAACTTGATATTCCTCTACCTATCTTTTCTTTTTCACCAGGAACTTCAAGCCACTTTGTGTCTGCACCTGTAGCAATGATTACTGACTTAGCCTCAACTATTTTATCGCTTACTTTTAACTTAAATGGTCTTTTTGAAAAATCTGCTGATATAAATTCTTCATCAATAAACTCTGTTCCAAATTTTTCAGCTTGCTTTCGCATATTTGACATTAACTCTGGTCCTTGAATACCCTCTGGAAAACCGGGGAAATTCACAACAAGCGTGGTTAACATTAATTGACCACCCCACTTACCTCCAGCAATAACTAAAGTTTTTAAATCTGCTCTTGTTGTATATATTGCTGCGGTTAGTCCTGCGGGACCAGAACCAATTATTATTACGTCGTACATATTGAAAGAGGAAAATTACAAGCCTAAAGCGCTATCTATTTCCCTTTTGTAATTATCTTTGCTTTGTGCTCCAATCATTACCTTAATGGGTTGTCCATCTTTAAATAACATTACTGTTGGAATACTCATAACTCCATAGCTTTGTGCGGTTTGACCATTTGCGTCTACATCTAATTTCCCAACTTTTAATTTTCCACTGTATGTTGTAGCTAATTCTTCTACAATTGGGCTAACTATTCTACATGGAGTGCACCACTCTGCCCAAAAATCAACCAAAACCGGAGATTGAGAATCTAATACTTCTTTTTTGAAATTTTGGTCTGTAAAAGTTAAGTCTGCCATAAGCATATATTAAAATATCAGTTAGTTAATTCTGTGTCAACCATTAATAAGTGTATCAATTGAATGAGCAAATATTTTATTCAACTATATTAATTGGAGTCTTATTTATATAGTTTTTTATGTTTGCACTTGTTACTTCTAATATCTCTTGTAATGCTTCTTTACTGTTAAACCCATTATGTGGCGTTATTAATACATCTTGCCTTGTTAATAAGACATGATTAAGTAGTTGGGTCTTAATATCACATGTTTTAAGAAACTCTGTTGTTAAAAGCTCTCTTTCCTCTCTTAGGTCACACTCCTCTTCTAAGACATCTAAGCCTACTGTAGAAAATATCTCCTTTTCTAATCCCTCTACTATTGCCTGTGTTTCAATTAATGATCCTCGTGCCGTATTAATAAGAACAGCACCTTTCTTAATATTTTGAATATTTTGCATGTTTATAATATGCTCTGTTTCTTTAGTGTGTGGAAGATGAAGTGAAATAATGTCTGAATTTGCTAATAAATCACTTAACTCTACATACTTTACGCCTTTAGCAACTAAATCAGGATTTTGACTATGACTAAAGGCTAATACTTTCATTCCAAAAGCTAACGAAAGCTCTGCTACATTTTTACCAATATTACCTGTTCCTAAAATTCCAATGGTCTTGCCGAATAAATCAAAGCCTGTAAATTCCTCATTCACAAACTCACCTTCTTTTGCCTTAACACTTGATGGAATGATTTTTCTTGAGATTGAAAGTAAAAGTGCAAATGTATGCTCTGCAACAGTATGGGCACCATATGTTGGCACATAAGCTATTTTTATTCCCTTTTCTCTACAATAATCTACATCTATATGATCAAATCCCATTGAACGTGTTGTTATGAATTTAAGATTTGGAAGTTTATCAATTAGTTCTTTTGTTATTTGAGAATAAATAAAAACCGAGATAATCTGGGCATCAGAATATGCCAAAACATTTTCATCAGTCAGTTTTTCTTGTGTAAATACAATTTCATGATCTGAGATTGCAGTTTTAACATAATTTTCTTCCCATGATTCTAATTCAAAGAAAACAATTTTTTGCATCAGTACCTTGAGGTTATAACAGTGATCTTGGTTTGTCAACGTTTTTAGATATATTCGTAATTTAATTCAACCTTACATTCCTTTTTAAATTTATCTACATCTTTAATTGTAATTTGATTTCTTTTGTATGCAATTAATCCTTTTTTTTCTAAATTTTTCATTTCAATACTTACAGTTTCTCTCGTTAAACCTGCTAATGAAGCAATGTCTTTATGAGCAAGTGGCAAATTTAAAACAATAGATTTATTTTTCTTCTTACCAAACTCCTGCGCACTAATTAGGATTGTAAAAGCAACATTTTGACGCGCATTCCCTAAAGTTAAAAACTCCATTTTACTTAAAATACCCTGCATACGAAGAACTATCTCCTTACTAATCATTAAGGACATTGAGCTATTTGTGCTAATAGTATCTGTAAATGTTTCTCTTGGAGCTCTTCTTAAAATAAGCGGCGTTAATGCTTCAAAATAATAACGAGTTCTATGTCCAAAAAAGGTATAAAGAATTGGAAAAAAATATCCTGGTTTATAAATTAGAAATGTAAATTCTTTACCCTCCTCCGAAAGATAATAAAATCTTACATATCCTTTTTCTATAAAATAAATATTATCAATTTTATCTTCTGGCCGGATTATTACTTGCCCTTTTTTATAATAAAGGGGTGGAAACTTACCAAACAATGGACGGAGTTTTAGCAGTAACCTTGTATCCATCTTAATTTATATTACCACAACTTATTCTGTTAAACAATTTTTAACAATTGTGAAGCTAATTACTGAAATTGATTTAATACAAGGGTATTATTGCCCTGCGAAACATTAGTGAAACACATAAAGGAGGTGAATAAAATGAGGCAGGTAACTTTAGGCGCAAATGCTATCGGTCTTTCAATAGGTCGTTTTAAAAGCTTAATAAACCTTAATGGACTATTTAAAAATATAAAAAAAGCTTTGGAAAAAGATCAAAAAGATTTGGTATTTAACCGAAAAAGTAAAAAGGAAGAGGAAGATTATTTTAATTTCATGAAAATAATCTTTACCTCTTCTGATAAAGCAAGTTAATATTTTTAGTTCTTGACAAGCATTTTTAAAAAAAATAAAATGCTTTTATGGCAAGAGTGAAAAAAATCCAAACTAGCAAAGAAATTACCCCATTAGAAAAAGTCCCTTCAATAAATTTAAAAAAAAACACAGAGAAAATAGTTAAACCCCTTCAATCAGTATTTAAATTTGCAGTTTCCTATAGACCAAGATCTTATACTCCAATTCTAGCTGTACTGCTTGTCATTGCAGCTTTTTTAGTGGGAATCTTAATCACTAAAGTTCAATATCTTGAAGGTGGACAAGGAGCAATAGTAACTGACACAGCTCCAACCATAGATGATGGTCAACTACAACCAGGTCAAAAAGTTGATGTCGCTATTGGGCACCTCCCTCCTCTTGGAGATCCAAATGCAAAAGTTAAAATTGTTGAATTTGCAGATCTAAGATGCCCATTCTGCGCTCAATTCCATAAAGAATCAGCAAAGAGAATAATTGAAGATTATGTAAAAACAGGCAAGGTAGCATTTTATTTTAGGCATTTTGAATTCCTTGGACCTGCTTCAGTAGTTGCTGGAAATGCTAGTGAATGTGCAAATGAACAAGGAAAATTCTGGGAAATGCATAACTATCTCTATGATAATCAGCCTTCAGAAAGCGATACATCTATGTACACAACAGAAAAAATGACTCAAATAGCAGGAACACTTGGGGTAAACACAACACAATTCAAGTCCTGCATGGACTCAAACAAATATCAAGCAAATCTAGACAAAGACATGAACGAAGGACAAACAGCAGGCGTTTCTGGAACACCAACAATATTTATAAACGGAAGGTCAATCGTTGGAGCAGAACCATATGAATCTATTAAAACAGTCATTGATCAAGCTTTAGCAGAGTAAAAATTAATGCCCCCCTAATGCAGAAAGCAAATTTACAAAAACCCAAATAATGAAAACTCCTAAAAACATTAATGATGTTTCAATTACTGCAAAACCTTTTCTATTCTCATGATGAATTTCAGGAATTAGATCTGAAGCTGCAATGTAAATAAAAAACCCTGCAGTTATTGCCAAAAGAATTGGCAAAGAAGCTTCAATTCTTTCTCCAAGCCAAAAAGATATTAATGCACCAACTACTGCTGTTAAAGCACTAAAAAAATTAACCAATAACACTTTCTTTCTTTGTAAGCCCTTATGTAAGAGTATTCCAAAATCACCAATTTCTTGAGGAATTTCGTGAGCTGCAACAGCTAAAGTAGTTATAATTCCGAGTGGAATGCTGACCAAAAATGTTGCCCCAATAGCAATTCCATCAATAAGATTATGAACACTGTCTCCTAAGATAACTAAAGGTACCGTGGGCTTTACATTTTCCTCTACATATTCATGCTGATGATGATGGAACCAATGAACAAAACGTTCTAGAAGAAAAAATCCTAATATACCAAAAAGTACCCAGAAGAATATATCTATTTTTCCTGATAAACCCTCCTCTACTAAATGTGCACTTTCACCAACTGCTTCAGGAAGTAAATCAAAAAATACTGTACCAAGTAAAGTTCCTGCGGCAAAAGCAGCTAAAAAGTGAGAATATTTTAGTACCTTTTTTTCTTTAATTAGTAAAAATACTCCTCCTATTAAAGAGAAAACACTACCTATTAAGGTAAAAAATAAAATGTAAATTAAGATTGGCAATTCAAACATAGTCCAAAAAACTCCAATGAGTGCGTTTTAACGATAAATCCTTTATTCTTTTTAATTTCAGCTTCAAAACTGTTCATATGTGAATCCTCAACGCTTTCAATACGACCACAGTTTGTACATATTAAATGATGATGATCTCCTTTATTTGATAGCTCATATCTTGTTTTTCCCTCTCCAAAATCTATCTTTTTCAAAATCCCCTTCTCAACAAAGACGTTCATCATTCTAAAAATAGTAGCAGGATCTGCATGAATATTGTGATCTTTTAAATATGACATTATTGCACTAACATCTGCTGGTTGTAGTGAAGATTCAAAAAACTTCATGACAAATAATCTTGCTGGGGTAGCTTTAATGTCTACTCCCCTCAATTCATCTTTACAATCATGATTTATTTTTAAATTAAACATATTTATATTCTAGAATTGTACTTAGCCAATGCAACTTACTCGCATTAGTATATGCAACTTACTCGCATTTGTCAATAAGCAAATATCTATATGGATTTGCTATAATCAACTGCATGATAAAAAAATTTCTCCTTAGCCTAGTTATTTTAATCCTTTTTCAAACATTTTCTATTACTACCCACGCTCAATCACCCATTAATTCTTCCCCAATACAAGAATTTTATAAAGGTGTTGTTATAGAAATATCAGAACAAGGAGAAACTGAAGTAGATAATTACAAAAGTTATTATCAAGTTGTTTCAGTAAAAATCCTTGAAGGATCTGAAAAGGGAAAAACTAAAAATATTGAAAATGGCAAGCAATTTCGTATGGGTAAAAACCAATTATTAAAGGTTAATCAGGAAATTGTTATTGCTAAAGTAATCTATCCAAACGGAGAAACTATCTATTCGGTTTATGATTTTTACAGATTAAACATGATTGCTTTATTTTTAATAATCTTTTTTATTGCTATATTTTTAGTCGGAGGTAAAAAAGGAATTGGATCAACTATTGGCATGCTTATTAGTCTTATGATTATCCTATTTTTTATCGTACCTTTAATCTTAAAAGGATACGATCCGTTAACAATTACAATCATTGGATCAATGATAATTATTCTTACAACTACCTATCTTGCTCATGGAGTATCACAAAAAACTACAATTGCTTTGATATCAACAATTGTTTCTTTAATTTTTACAGCTGGATTTGCTCTTTGTGCAATTGAGTTTTCAAGTATTACTGGGCTTGGCAATGAAGAGGCTTATTCACTTCAATTAGGACCTACAAGCTTTATTGATATTAGAGGTTTATTTTTATCTGGAATAATCATAACCACTCTTGGAGCTTTGAATGATATTACTACAACTCAGTCTACAACTATCTATGAGTTAAGAGAGACTAATCCAAAACTAAGCTTTATGGAGCTATTTGAAAAAGGACTAAATGTTGGTAAAGAACATATTGCCTCTATGGTTAACACCTTAATTTTAGCTTATGCAGGAGGTGCTTTTGCAGTATTTATATTTCTTGTCTTAAACCCTGTTAAGCTTCCCTACTGGGTAATTTTAAACAATGAAATAATTTCAGATGAAATAATTAAGATAATTTCCGGGAGTATGGGACTTTTACTTTCAGTTCCTATTGTAACTATAATTGCAGCCTATTGGTTCTCTAATAAAACTATTAAAAAAGGATCTGGAAATCACTAAACTCTTCTTTATCCTCTTCCCATTCAACATCTACTCCTTTAATCATTGAAAAGATATTTCCTTTTTGAGCTATTTCAATAAGTTTTTCTATATCTTTCTTTTTTCCTTGTGCAAAAATTTCTACTCTTCCATCAGGTAAATTCTTAACCCATCCATTAATTCCTAGAGGTTTTGCTTTTGATTTTAAATATCTTCTAAAACCAACTCCTTGAACAAATCCTAATACAAATATATGCGCAGTCATGTTAAACAAATTTAGCACCTAAAAGTGCGAGAATAATAAATCTAGCAAATCTCCCAAGAAGAATTAAGATAAAAAAAGTCTTCCATTTAAACTTAAATACTCCAGCAATAAGTCCAATCGCATCAAAAATAGGATTTGGAACAAAGGCAAAGAAAAATATAATCCAAACCCCGTGTCTTCTAAATAAACTTTCAACCCAAATAAACCATTGCTTATTCTCAAACTTTTTTAATGCAACGTGCCTTGAAGAATATCCAAATGCAAATGATACTAAGTCACCGACAGAAGCGCCCAGAGAGGCTACCAAAGCTACCAGGAGGGGTGGATAGATGGATCCGCCGGCAATAACAGTTAAGAATGCTGGACCTGATACAAAAAAGGTAGCACTTGAAATAAGATTGATGATAAATATTCCAATTAAACCAAGAGTTCTTGTTCCTTCAAATAAATCCCTATACCAAAAGGCACCAAAAGAAAGAATGATTGAAACAACAAATAAAAATACTGGAAAATACGGATGTTGTGTTATGTTATTTATTAGTAATTTTTTCATTTTTTATCTGCTTCATTTTCCATAAAAATAAAGCTATTTTATTATCTACACTACTATCTTTTACAAACGAGAGCGCTTTTTCTAGAACTGCTCTATTATTTGTTTTTGCAATTCGTATCCACATTCCCCTATTTTTGTAATCATTCATTTCTTCAGCAAGCCAAAGGCCATATGCTTGGAAATCACGAGAGATATATTTATCTTTTGTAGGATTAAAATTCTTTAAAATTTTTCCAACTGACTGCATTTAAATATTATACACTAGGAGGCGTTAGGGATTTATATCTACTTTGTATTAAACCTATTCATTGCAGATTGAATATCTTTTTCTAAGGCAACAATTAGTGATTCTACTCCTCTTTTTATTAAGTGTTTTGCCGTTCGTAATTCATGTGTTGAAAAATTATCAATAACAAAATCTTCTGTATTTTTAAATTTATGTCTTGCCATAGAATCCTTGGTTTTTGAAGCACCTATTCCTAGTCTAAATCTCCAAAATTTATCAGTTCCTAAAGACTCCATTACTGATTCGACACCATGATGGCCAGCTGTTCCCCCACCAAAACGTATTTTCATATATCCAAGTGGTAAATCTATTTCATCATGAACAACCCAAACATCTACAGGTTTTATTTTATAAAATTGAGTAATAAGTGAAACAGCCATTCCACTATTATTCATATATGTTAGGGGTTTTACTAAAATAACTTTTTCTTTTTCACCTGTCTTTATTTTAAAATCCAAAATATTAACTAAGCTTTTAAGTTTTTTTTCCTGGGTCCAATTGGAGTTTTTAACAGACTCCATATCTTTTAAAAATGAGTCTAAAACCATGAAGCCTACGTTATGTCTTGTGGATTGGTATTTGTCTCCAGGATTTCCTAAACCAACTATTAACTTCATAAATTGTTACTTAGAATATAAACCATTAATGCTAAACAATCAACTATAAAAAAATTAATTTTTAAGATACCATCAAAATATGTCTTAATATCAATTAAGACATCAAAGTAACTTAAGATTCGTGGATCAAACCACTAAGCCTTAATAGTTTTAGAGAGGAACTACTTATAATAGGATTTCATTTGATACAAGAAATAATATCCTATTAATGCTCCAACTACTGATTGAACTACTCCAAACACATTAAGAGATAAGACTGAGCTTACTACGCTTAAAACTAAGCTCCAGAATAAAAGATTCCATCCTCTCTGTGCTCTTTTTCTAAGTGCTGGGAAAGCTACTACCATAATTACGCCTTCTACTAATAAAACTACACTTGAAAGAAGACCTGTTATGGCATATGCGCCTACTCCTGAAACAGCTGCAAATGGTGAAAGAACAGCTAGGAAACCGAAAGCAGAAACGCCAACTAGTATTGAAAGTACTCCAAAGATTAAAGAAAGCCATGGAGCAATGTTAACTATAAAATCTGTTGCTCCTTTTGGTAAGGCAGGAAGTTTAGCATAGGAGTCATCAAGAACTTTTGTCATTTGTTTTGTTTGTGCATCCATCTATAAATTCACCCCCTTTCAATTACTTAAATTAACAGTATCTCAACGATATTTAAAAGTCAATGCCAAGTTGTGAGCTTATATTATTTTGCTCTTTTTTTACTTCCTCTTTCCAAATTTTAACCACACCATATAAACCGTCATATCCTGGATGAATCTCGATCTCTCCCTTTCTTACCTTCTCTACCCCCTGTGCAACTTTTTCTCCAGCTTCTTTTTGAATATCAGAAATTGGAATTTTTAATAAAATATTAATCTCTGAACCAAAAGTTAAACATAGTTTATCAAATAAATCTTTAACTCTTTGGGATGCAACAGTTGAACTAAGACTTTCTGCAATTATTTCATTTAAAGGAACAAGTTTTACAAACGGGGGATGAATTTTCCCTGGGTCTAAAATCCACTTAATTCCTGTAGTATTAAATCTGGATACTTCTTTGGAAAATCCATTTTTTGCCAAATCTTCAACTCTATGCATGACCCCAACAGTCAGTGGTCTTTTACAAACTGGGCAAAGAGTTCCCTCTTTTCGTGTAGTATCAGGCACTTGAAAATAATTACAATTTCTATGCCCAGTATAATGATATTTTCCTTCTTCTGGATAAAATTCAATTGTATATCCTATTTTAAAATTAGAATCTGGCGTTTTCTGTATAGCTTCAGATATATCATTAAACGTAATTTTCCTATCAGAACCATCTTTAGTCATAAAAACAGTTGCTTCTCTTCCCATTTTGGCTGGAGAATGAGCATCAGAGAAAGAAAGAATTGATCTTTTTTCTAAATCTTTTATTTGCCAATTCATATAAGGATCTGATGAAAGTCCTGTTTCAATTCCATAAATTCTATCTGCAAACTCTCCAAAACACTCTTCTACCAAATCAAAGCCTGACTTTGATCCATACATTGAAAACCAAGGAGTCCAAATATGACAAGGAATAACTAATGCGTTTTTGTCTATTGAGAAAACTAACTCACAAAGGGCAATTGAAGAAAGCCCAACAATTGGTCTTCCATCTGCGTTTAAATTGCATCCTCTTTTAACAAGCTCTGCGTTAATTTTCTCGCAAGTTTCAATTGAGGGAGAAAAAATTAAATTATGAATTCTTCTTACCTGACCACCTTGGGAATAAATACTGGAAATTTCAACAGAAAGTAAAAACCTCATAGAAGAGTTTTTATCATTTTTTAAACCAAATAAACCCTGTTCCCTTTCTTCTAGATTTTGCTTTATTTCCCTAATCCACATTGGATGAGTCCAATCTCCAGTTGAAAGAATATTTAAACCTTTTTTTGTTGCCCAAAAAGCCATTGTTTCAAGATCCATACTTTTACTTACCGCTCTTGAATATTTGGAGTGGAGATGAAGATCGCAAACGTATTCCATAGTTGGATTCTAACACAAAAACCTTGACACCAAAACTTATAAGTGAAAAGATTTACTGTATTAGTATTATTTATCTAAAAAATGTTTGGTAGGCGTCCTGAAGAAAGAACTTATACAGAAGATGATCTTACAAGAATTAGTCTTGATTGGCTTCATCATGGCACAAAGCCCCCAAAAGCCTTAGGAAAATTAAACGGTATCTTTTTTGATATCATCAGTAGGAATGATTTAGAAGCTAATAATACAGGGGTTAGTAAAATAATATCATCGAAAGCTAACTCCGAATTACATAGGCCAAAAGGCAGACTTAGAAGAGTACTTAGTGCTGCAAGCGTAATTTTTACTGCTGGTTCAAGTCGCTAAATTATTTCTTTCCTTGTAAATTGTACATCTTGATAAGCTCTTTAACGCTAGTGCTGTCCTCTGCTTTCTTATCTAAGTCTCTAAAAGAAACCAGTCTTGGAAATCTTAACGCGTAGCCTGGTTCACCATCTTTCTTTCCTGCAGTATGAATTGGACTTCTTGTAATTTCATCTGCTAAAACTTCTATGACAATTTCTGGCTTAATCCAAACAGATGGTGTAATTAGAGAACTTACTCTTGCTGGTCTATTTTCTAACTTAATCCTATCTGCACGTTTATGGATCTCTCGCCACTCATCATCGGTTAAACCAGTTCCTATCTTTGAAACAGTAACAAATTCATCCAATTTTTTATCATATAAACCGACAAGTAATGCTCCTGCTCCAAAGGCGATTCTTTTTCCTCTTCCTGTAACGTAACCTAAAATTACGCAATCAATTGTGTCATTTAACTCACCTGAAGAGTGTCTTTTAAGCTTAACCCAGTTAAAATTTCTTGCTCCTGCTTCATAACGACTTTCCAGTTTTTTAATTACAACACCTTCTAATCCTTTAGAAATTGCATCTTCAAGCATAATTGCAAGAGGTTTTGCCTCGTTTATAACCTGGTTTTTACTTTTGATTAAAACCCCATCTTCCTTAATTGTTTTAGAAAGAATGTCCATTCTAAGGGATAATGGCTTATCTATTAGTGACTCTCCATCCTTATATAAAATGTCAAAGATAAATGCTTTTAAAGGTAGGTTTTTTGCCATTTCTTCAATACCATGCTTTCTTCTTCTTTTTGTAGTTTCTTGGAAAGGTAAAAATTCTTCAGAATCAGGATTATAGGCAAGTGCTTCCCCATCAAGTATTACTGTTTTTGCATCTATCTCATCTATTGCAGCCTGAATTAATTCCGGAAACATATGAGTCATTTCTTCTAAGTTTCTTGAAAAGATCCTAATATTATCTCCATCTTTATGAATCTGAACCCTAAATCCATCAAATTTATATTGAGCATCGACTTCTCCCATTTTTTCTATTACTTTTTCAGGGCTTGGAAGTCTTTCGCAGAGCTCGCTTCTTATAGGGGAACCGACCCTAACATCCAATTTTTCAACTCCAGATAGTCCTTTTTCCCACAATGTTTTTGCAATTAAACCAAGATCAGAAGTTTTATTATATGCTCCCTCTAGTAGCTTTCTTTTTGTTTTATCTCCCAGTTTTGCAGTAGCAAGAGCATCTAAAACAGTTGGATCACCAATACCTAAGCGTACGTTTCCAAGAGGAATTCTAACTAAATGTTTTGCAGAAAGATTATCTACCTGAGAAAGTAAGCTGGCTAATAGTTTTTGCCTTTTATCTACAGTTCCCTCACCTTTTGTATTTGCAATTTCAGTTAAAACCTTATGAATTTCCAAAACTGAAATATCAGTTCCTTTTGAATTCTTCGCAAATTTATATGCAGCAAGACCCATATCTCCTAAGGCATTAAATTCTTTTGTGACTTGATCTGACAAAACGCCGTAGGCTTGGGCAATAGCTTTTGCTACATTTTTTTCTGCCATTCCCATCTCTAAAGGAATGAAAAATGGAACTAGTCTTCCTTGAATTAAGTAGGCAATTTTGTCAATTTCGCTAGCTGGAGTATTTTTAAATAACTCAGAAAGAATCTCAATTAAAGATAGCCTTGATGATGTTTGTTCTAGTTTTTCAAAATAATTAGTAAGTTCACTAAATTTCATATTATGCCATTATATATTTTGCGCCCTTTGTTACTCCATGCTTTTTAATAATTCCTGCATTCAATAGCCCTTTTAGTTCATTTAGGATAGTATCTTCTGAAATCATAGGAAATAAACTTTCAAATGCTTGATTTTGAAGATAGCCTACTTTTTGAATATATTCAATTAGCTTTAATTGCCTAGGGGAAAGTAAAATTGGTTTTCCTCCTAACCTTTCTTTTAATTTTGCGTCAATTGAAATGCCTTCGACTTTTTCTCTAATCTTTGAGAGCTCAACAGAAAGACCAAAAGTAAAATATTCAAGCCATTTAGTCAAATCTCCTTCATTTTTTTCAACACTTTGTAAAGCTTCGTAATACTCACTTGCATCTTTATCAAAATATTCTTCTAGGGAAAAAAACTTTCTAATATCATAATCTTTTTGATATAAAATTAAGGTTGCAAATGCTCTAGCTGCTCTTCCATTACCATCTAGAAATGGATGTATTCTTACGAATTCAAAATGAACAATTCCACTCTCCAAAACTGGATGAATATCCAAATCCTCTGAGCTTTCTATAAAATCTAAAAGTTCTTTTATTTGAAACGGAATTGCAACTGCCATAGGAGGCCTAAATGATACTTCCCCAGTATGGCTATTTTTAACAACGACTTGAGTTTTTCTGTATATACCCTGCACAGAAGAATCTAATATTTTTTCTACTGTAATTTCATGAATTTTTTTAATAATTTCTTCATTAATTTTTGCATCTTTTGGAATGCTGCTTATGTACTCTAATACTTTTCTGTAGTTAATTACTTCTTGAATATCTCTGTCCCTTGCAGTAATTTGCTGACCTAACAATACTTTTTCTGCTTGAGATAAATTAAGAGCATTTCCTTCTATATGAGTTCCGAAATGGACACTTCTAACCATTGCGTCTTGCCTAAATTCTTTTTCAAAGTATGGGAGTAGAGGCGCATGATCAACTACCTCTTTTGAGGCTTCAATACTACCAATATTCTTGAGAATTTTGTTTGTGATTGAATATTTTGGCTTATACATATATACTTTCTTTAATTATATCAAATATATGCCGAAGAATTCCCGAGAAAAACAACCTAAAAAAGCTCTGCATAAAGAACTAGCAAAACAAATGCTAACTCTTGCAACGTCTGGGTTTGGATTAGTAGCTGCACTTGCTTGGAACAGCTTAATTCAGGAATTTGTAAACTCTTATGTTAAAAAAATATTACCTAATGGAAGCGGAATTGTCTCCCTATTAATTTATGCCCTAGTGGTAACAGTACTTGCGGTTTTTATTACCTATCAACTCTCCAAAATAGCTGAGAAAGTCAGTGATTAAACGTTTTCTACAAACTTTGTAAATAAGTCTTTAAGCTCACTTGGATTATCATTCTTTATTGCTTCATATACAAAATGGGCAAGGCTTAATTTAACATCTGCTTTTTCTTCAAAATATGGAAGAGATTCTACTGTATGAAAACCTTCAGTTGTTTCCCCAACAATTGATAGAGCCTCGTTAACATTTTTAGTTGCTAAAAGTTTTCCGAAACTAAAGTTTCTACTTTGACTGCTACTGCAAGTTAGGATTAAATCCCCCACTGTCCCTGCAATCATATCTTCATTAATGATTAAAGAAAGATTTCTTGCAAGTCTATAAAGCTCTTCTATGGCAACAACTAAAAGCTTTGTCTTTGTATTTGTTTCAAAACCTAAACCATCTGCTATGCCTGATGCAATTGCATAGATGTTTTTAAAAGCACCTGATAATTCTAAAGCTTCAACTTCATCCACAAGTCTTACTCTAAAATAATCTGTTTGAAATAAATCTTTAACCATAGAGGAATTATCAACTTTTACGTATCCAATATTAACTATGGTTGGCATTTGATTTATTATCTCTTGGGAAAAACCTGGACCAATTAGGGTAAAATAATCTACATCTTCTCCTAAAACTTCTTTTACAATTTCAAAAGGAATTTTATGAGTATCTTTCTCTATCCCCTTTGCTCCATTTACAAAAATAAAGTTTTTTAAATTAGTACCGTAATTTTTTAAAACTTCTCTGATTGCTTGCGTTGGAACACAATTAACGATTATTGAGTTGTCCTCAATCTGAGTACCTTTTTCCCAAAAAGAAAACTCTTTACCGTTTTTTGAAAGTAAAGATGCCATTGCTTGTCCCCACTTACCTTGTCCTAAAATTATGATATTCATAGTGTTTTTGAAAACCAATCATGTATTATACTAAAAAATTCATCTTTCCACACGTCTTTTGTTAATCTATGGTCTGCATCCTTAATAACTTTCATCTCGCGTATCTTTGCATTCCTTGCTTTATCAAAATATAAATCAACTATATGGGAAGGAACATTATCGTCATGTTCTGACTTAATAATTAAAAGTTGACCTTTAAAATTTGAGATATTTACATAGCTTTCTGAATTAACCCAATTACCTTTATTTTTAAAATAATCAACTTCATGTTGTAAATCCCCCATATCAAGCATGTCTTTTGGATTATGGGTGCAAGCAGACGGTGCTCTTAAAACAAGAGATTTGATGTTAAATTTTGGAAGAAGCATTGAAGCTATATATCCTCCAAAACTACCACCAACAACTCCAATTCTATTTTTATCAATATTTTGAGAGAATAAAACATTAAATGCAGCTATTGCATCATCAAGCGCATCCTGATGAGTTTGAATTGAATAATCTCCGTCGCTAATACCACACTCAGTAAAATTAAAGGCAAAAGATAATATTCCAATTTGAGGAAGTTTTGATGCAGCTTCAAAAGTACTAGCTCCTTTTCCTCCATTTCCATGAAATAAAATTACGGCTGGAAAGGGACCTTTACCTTCTGGGATAAATAATGATCCCCGTAGAATGTTGTTTTTTACTTTAAATTCAATCTTTTTTTCCATTAACTAATTCTATCACTTTCATCTTTTGAGATTTAAAATTTGGCAAGGAAGAATTATTAAGGATTACAGGTAATTTTCTTAGGACTATAATTAAGATTCCGTGAGGTACCAGCAAATTTTACATGGACATTGTGTGATTTTCCGTCTTTAACAGTTGCAGGCATAGCTATATCATAACCGTGAAGTCCATTATCTTTTAAGTACCTACCTACATCTGGTCTTGATTTATTTGCAACAACTGAAATAATCTTTGTTCCATCTTTATAAATATCCACATTTATGGATGTATTTGGTCTACTTCTATCTACTGCCCAACCCCTTATATTTGTACAATTCATAAAGTCCAAATGACCTTCATATGATGGAGGTTTCGGTTTGGCTGTTGGTGTTGGTGTTAATGTTGGCGTAAGAGTTAATGTAGGAGTAGGTTTCTTTGTTGGTGTTGGAGTTGAAGTAGCTGTAGGCGTAGGCTTTTTGGTTGGGGTAGGAGTAGCTGTTAGTGTAGGAGTAGGTTTCTTTGTTGGCGTTGGCGTTGAGGTTGGTGTAGGTGATTTTGTTGGTGTAGGAGTAAAAACAATAGACGAAAAAGTACCCTGAAATCTAGATTGGGAGGCCAATTGAGCATATGTAGTTAATATTTCTGGGGATGCTTTTAAATCCCAGTTTACGTTTTGAAGATTTTTACCAAACACATCTTTCATATTAAAATTAAAATACATAATCCCTACAACATCAGCAAAGACATCATAAATCTGTGGATATCCTTCACTTAACCACCTCTTTCTATAGGTATTAGTTGCAACACCATTGGTAGCCACCCCTGTTTCACCAATAATCATTGGTATTTTTGAACTTCCGTCAGGATTTTTTGGAAGACCCGGAATTTGTCTTAATGTTTGAATTGATTGAGAAAACGTTTGACGCATAGTAGGTCCACCTCCACCATCCCATTGATAAGCATCAAATCCTATATAATCAACGTAGCTTAATCCTGGGAAATAAGCGAAAGAGCTTGTATCATATAACCTATAAGGACACCAATAGAATTTAACATTAGGAGCTATAGGGTGAACAACGTTATATATATGCCTCCATGCAGCCACATAATTTGCAGATGTATTTCCCAAATCGTAGTAAATTTTTCTATCTTGATAAGGAGACCATGGGAACCAATTGCCATTCATCTCATGAGCATATCGAAGAATCACAGGCTTACCATAAGACTTAGCGTCTTTTGCCCACTGTATTAAAAAGGCATCAAAAGAACCAGCAGCTATTGCACTATTACTATATTTTTTGGCTGCTTCAGGATTTCCATCAGCTCTACGAATACCCGGTCCTGTAGGCTCCATAAAAACTGCAAGAGAAATATTTCTATCATTAAGTCCTTTAAGAAATACAGGACTTGGAAATTTAGCCTGCATAGAGGAATTACTGTCATTGTCTGCAAAAGGAGTCCATACTGCAAAAGAACCTGGATATCTACCAACTCCTCCTTGCAACAGAGGTTTAGCAAAATTATCAATTGCCAAAAGAGTTACGCTATCTCTACTATCATTATGTACTGATCCTTCAGGCAGAGAGACTCCCATCACAAATTTCCTTACTGCTGTATCTTGAGCCTGTACATTTTCAGAGTCAGAATCGGTTGCAGCAAGTGTTGAGGTTTTAGTTGAAATATTCTGCAAAATTAAGATTAAACCAATTGTAATTGGAATTGCCAATGTTACTACAATAGGAACAATTAGTTTTTTATTAACTTTAAAATTTAACTTCGAGAGTCTTTCTTCAACTTTTTTTATTTTGGCATTTAAATTAAAGTACTTAGACATATTAAGCCTAATATAATAGTGCTTATTTTTAATCTAGTTGTCAATATCATAAAGTAAGACGTTCAGGCTGATAAGACAGTACAAAGAGTTTACGATAAAAATAAATAACTGCTTTATTTTTCTTTGCCCAACTCTATCACTTCCATCTTTTTAAGAACTATTTTAGCTACAAATTCCTTATGTGTTGTTGTAAGAATAGTTTGTTGTTTACCAATTTGATCTAATACTAAATTAATATGCCCTGTATCTAACTCAGAAAATATATCATCTAATAATAAAAGGGGTCTTTTACCAACAGTTTTTTCAATAAAGTTTATTTCAAGTGTTTTAAGCTGAAGAATGGCAAGTCTTTGCTGTCCTCTTGAACCAAAATACTTAACATCTTCCTCAGATTTTCCTTTCATTATTATTGAAAAATCATCTCTATGTGGCCCAACTAGTGTTACGCCTGCTAACTTTTCTTCTAGGCTATACTGATCAAGTCTTTGTCTTGAAATTATGCTTTTATCATAATTTATAAAAAAGTTAAAAATATCCTTCTTACTATTATTTACAAAATCAATAAACTCTTGTCTTTTTTGAGTAATAATCTGACCATTTTGTATTACTAAATTATCCCAATACTCAAACTGTTTTTCGTTTCTAATACCTTTTTCTTTAGCAAGTTCGAGTAGTGCGTTTCTTTGTCTTAAGGATTTTGTAAACGTTATACTTGCAATCCTATATTCCCTATCAACTTGCTCTAAAACATTATCTAAAAAGTTTCTTCTAAGTGAGGGTGAATCAACAATAATTTCTAAATCTGAAGGAGAAAACAAAACAGAGACAAGATTTCCTGCAAAATCTATCCTTCTCTTAGCGACTCCATTTATGAGAAATTTTTTATACTGCGTCTTTATTCCACCAACGTTTCCATTTGTAACAACTACTTCAAGCTCCAAATCATCAACTTTAGCTTTAACCCTACCAACTTCTTTACCAAGTAAAAGCATTTGTGAATCCTTATCTGTTCGAAAGCTTTTACCAGTAGATATTAAAAAAATAGCCTCCAAAAGATTACTTTTCCCAATAGTATTAGGTCCAACTATCAGCGTAGAGGTATTTGAAAAAGTAAAATCTGTTTTTTTATAACTACGAAAATTTTGTAAATGAATGGATTTTAACATTAAACTTTTGTCTTGGGGATTATTCTATCACAGTTCCGAGGAAGTCTTTTTTATCAATATAATTCCCCACGTTTTCAAAATTGTGTCCTGATAAAACTGCTACTTTTGCACCTAGCTTATGAGCTCTTTTTGCAGCAATTGGATCAAAGGGAGCATTTAAACCAGGGGTCCATTTGTTTCCGACAATTTTCCTAAAATCTAACCAGGATATTTTATGGATTGGCTTTGCATCATTGTATTTATTGGGGTCTTTATCAAAAACCGTATCTACATTACTTAAGTTAATAATACTTCTAACTCCATAGTCTTCACAGATTAAAACTGCATCAAAATCAGTTGAATGTCCAGGCTTCCATCCTGCTGCAACCACAACTGGTTCTGTGGGTTTTTTTATGGTCTCATAATTCTCCAAAATAACAGGGTGTGCAATGTCTCTAAAGATAGTTCTTAAAAGATGGGCGTTAAGTCTTGTAGAATGGATTCCAAGCCAGTCCAAATCATCTATTGTTAGCTCGTGTTTTATAACCTCTGCGCCTGCATCTCTATAGTCTCTTGCTAGCTTTCCTCCTCCAGCGACCAAAAAAAACTGGCAGTTCTTATTTTTCGCCAGTTGATCTCTTATAAAACCATTAAGGTTGGAGAGAAAAGTAGTATCAATCCCTCCCTCCGGAACAATGAGGGATCCGCCTATGGACATGACAATTTTATCTGTGTAAGCCATAAAAATAAGCGCTTTAACGCTAGTGTCTTATATTACGAGAAATATAAATAAAGGTCAAGTTTGGATTTGACAAATTTAGTTATTACTAGTATATTTTTGATCTATGAGATCATTGTCAGAAACAGAACACCATCAAGTATATAAACCCTTTAGAAAACCTTGGATAGGACATAAGGCAGAACAGGGAACAAAGCTCTTAGCTTTTAGTGGCCTTGTCGCAACCGCAACTGACAGAGCCCTTGACATCATTGCAAAAACTACAGATTTGGATCAACAATTTACAGACAGATTTGGAACTATTCAAATTTATCCTGAACCAAGCATTCTAGCTTTAACTGCTGCAGTCGTTGGATGTATTGCGTGGATTGCGGCAAGAAGATTTGAGAACGGAGCAAGAAATGAAAAACTAGCTAAGATGTATCTTGAACAGCAACAACCTTCTTCTTAATTATTTTTGATGCCCAGGACAAAAAAATGTTCCTCTCCCTCCTAAGAATATCTTTTCCATCTGTGCTCCACAAATACTACATTTTTCTTTACTTTTACCATAGGCTAAGAAGTGATTCTGATATTCTCCCTCTCCACCAATTGCATTAACAAAAGTAAGTTCTGATGCTCCACCATATTTTAATCCCCTTTTTAAAACCTCTAAAATAGCATCAAATAGCTTTTTAGCTTCATTTTTTGTTATTTCTTTTGCTTTTCTTCTTGGATCAATACCTGCTAAGAAAAGCGCATCGTTTGCATAAATATTACCTATCCCGCCAATTTTCTTCTGATCCATAATTAATACTTTTATAGGAAGTCCTGATTTTGACAGAAGATTTTCAAACTGCTCTAGCGTTAAAGCCGGTTGTCCTGATGAAGGAATTGGCTCAGGACCAAGATCCTTAAAAAATGGGAGTGTTTTTAAATCTATCTTTTTAACGATTTTTATCCATCCAAACTGACGAATATCGTTGTAATAAAGTTTTGCGTCTTTATCTAAATCAAAAATAACATGAGTAAATTTATTGGGCAATTGTCCTACTTTAGACTTAGATAGATGGATATTCATATTCTTAATAAATGCCAAATCATTATAAATAATTTGTCCTGTAAGCTTAATATGGATAGCAAGGCAATAACCATTATCAAGATTAATAACTAACCCTTTACCAAACCTTTCTATTTTCTCTATCTTTGCACCAATAATATTTTTGGGGTCTCCTGTAAATATTCTTTTAAGTTTTACGTCAACATCCAATATCTTATGGCCAATAAGATATTTGGAGAGACCTAGTCTAATTGTTTCAACTTCTGGAAGCTCAGGCATGTTTTTGTATAAACTCCTTTATTTTAGCTTCAAACTTTTCTTTAGAAAACTTATTGGCCTGTTCTACTAAATTTTTCGTATCTAACTTCATTTTTTCAAATCTTTTTATAGCATCTATTAATCCTTCAACTGAATAATTATCAAATAAGACTCCTGTTTTACCATCAACTACAGTTTCCTTATACCCTCCTCCATTAAAAGCAATAACTGGTGTTCCGCTTAACATTGCTTCAACTGGGGTAATTCCAAAATCCTCATCTTTTGATAAAGCCAAAAATGCTTTTGCTTTTTTATAAAGCTTGGCAAGCTCATCATCACTTACTTGCCCAAGGAATTCTACTTTGCCTTTTGCTTTCTCCAAAAGCTTGTTATATTCAAAATAGTACCCAGCTGGTGCCCCTGCAATTTTTAAGTTGAATCCTTGCCTCACAGCGGCTTCTACGGCCATATCTAAACCCTTTGCCCCAACTATTCTAGAAACTATAAAATAATAATCTTCCTTAGCTAAACTTTCTGTTTTTGGAAGAGATACTGGAGGATAAATTACACTTGAGTCTTTCTTGTAAAACTTTTTAATTCTACTTGCAACCTCATTTGAATTAGCTATAAAAAAATCAACCTTTTGAGCTTGTCTAAAATCATACATTCTTAAAAAATGACCAAGTATTGCAGCATAAGCTTTAATTAAGCCGTATTTTTGAAAATTAACTGAAGTTGCATAACCATAAAGCCATCTCGGCGGAGTATGGCAATAGCAGATTTCTACAAAACTATCCCCTTCTTTTTTGAAACCCTTTGTAATAAACCAACTTGCTGAGGAAATAACTACGTCAAAATCTTTAAAACTAAAACTAGACCAAATAAAAGGTGTTAAAAATCTTAGTGGACTAGCAAGCTTACTTGCAAACGGAACATAATTAAACCATGAGGTTACTATTTTCCTATCTTTAAAATGAGAATAGGAAGAAGAGTTTTTATCACAAAAGGCAGTATAAATTGGAGCATCAGGATACATATCTGATAAGGCTTCTAAGACTCTTTCTGCCCCACCGAATTCTTTAATATAATCATGAACTATAGCTATTTTCATAATAAACTCATTTGATTATCATCTTTTCCTTCTTCCTTTATCTTTTCCCTTTTTACTGGTTTTGGTTGTAAATCTAATAATCTTTTTTGAATACTGTTAAAACCAAGCTTTTTAAATTCTTTTCTTAAACCCTCTATATCCATATTGGATAAAAGTGCTTCATCTTTTTCAAAAGATAATGGCGCATCAGTAATAATTGTAGCAAGCTTTTTAGCAAGCGCTGCCTGTTCTGCATCTGTTGCGAGTCTTTCTTGCAAAGGCATTGGTAATTCTGAAATATGAGCATAAAGATTTTCTAGTGTTTCATATTTTTGCAGTAAATTTGAAGCTGTTTTTGGACCAATTCCAGTTACCCCTGGATAGTTATTTGAATTATCTCCTACGAGTGCTTTGTAATCTATTATTTGAATTGGATTTAGTCCGTATTTTTCTTTAACTTTATTTTCATCAAATAAAGCCATATTAGTAATGCCAACTATTGGAGCAAGCATTAGCACATGTGAATTTACGAGTTGCAATAAATCTCTATCTCCTGATAGTATTATGACTTCCAAGCCCTTTACTACTGCCTGTTTTGAGATAGTTCCAATTAAATCATCAGCTTCATATCCGTCAATTCCAAAATGTTTAATTTTTGCACTATCTAATGTTTTATGAACTATATCTATTTGTGGGACTAGATCATCAGACATGGTTGGCCTTTTAGCCTGATAACCAACAAACATTTGTTTTCTAAAAGTAGGGGCTTTTCTATCAAAACAGACAATTAAGTATTCTGGTTTTAGATCAGCAATAACTTTTATAAGCATGGAGAAGAATCCATAAACTGCATTTGTTGGATTTCCATCTTGGGTATTTAAAAAAGGGAGAGCGTGATAAGCTCTGTGGATTATGGCGTTACCATCAATAACAACGAGTTTTTGCATGTAAAGATTATATCAGAAGAAGCTTTTTTAAACTTGGGAGAGCAATTTTTTATAAACGTAGGCTGTTGCAACCATAGAAAGTGGAAGTGTTATAAATAGTCCTAAAAGTAAAGCCAAGAAACCTAAAACATTAATAAGACAAAGTAAGATTCCGAATACAAAAAGATTCCACTTAACTCCTTTTGTCATCTCCCAGGATTTGTTAATAGATTCAAATCCCATTTTTTTATCAACAATAAGATAATCTATAAATTGAAGTTTTATAGCAATAATAATTCCAGGAATTACTAAAAGAACAAAACCAATAAAGATTGCTAGACTTCTTACTAGATTTGCGATTATATAAACAAATAAAAGCTTCCAATCTAAGAAAAATAGATCTTTGTACTCTGCTTTTTTGTTATCAGCAATTTTTAAAGAAATATTAATCATTCCCAAAGTTAGTATTGAAGAAAAAACCCAATTAACAAGATTTAGAAGAAAGTAACCCTCTGCTCCGCTTTGGGTTATTACTGCAAAATATAAAGCTCCATAAACTGCACTTACTGCTACCCAAATTAAAAATAGAACTACAAAGAAGAAAAGATGTTCTTTTGCTTTTTCAAAACCAAATCTAATTGCTTCACCTTTTGAAAAATGAAGTTTATGAGTCTTTTTTTCCTCGGCCATAATCTGATTATTTACTCTTTAGAAGATGTTTGTCAATAAGTAGTTAAGCTTTGAGGATAAGAAGAGCTGCTTTTTTAGGACCGATTAGCCTTTCAAATTCTTCTGATTCCAAAGTTTCTTTCTTTAGTAACTCTTGAGCTAGGACATCAAGTTTTTTTCTCAACTTTTTCAAAACCATTAATGCGCTCTTATAGCCTTCGTCTGTTAACCCTTTAACTTGAGAGTCAATTTTTGCTGCCATGTCTGGTGAAACACTTGGACTTTCATATGGCATTCTTCTATCTTCCCCATTTAGATTTATCGGACCAAGATCGCTCATCCCATACTCGACAACCATGGTTCTTGCAACCTCTGTTGCTTTAGCAATATCATCAGACGCTCCAGTTGTTACTTCGTTAAAAACAAGACTTTCAGCTGCTCTTCCACCAAGCATTACTGCAATTTCTTCTATTAAATGTGTTTTTGTTTCATGTACTCTATCAATTGGCTCCATCATTGTATGACCTAAACTCA
>CAYYJP010000007.1:26322-26575 GCA_964472285.1 uncultured Gammaproteobacteria bacterium
TGGCATAAACCAAGAAACAAGAGCGTGTCCTGCCTCATGATAAGCTGTCATTTTTCTATCAAGTTCTGATTGAAGTCTCTTTTTTTCAGGACCAAGTTTAACTTTTGTTGCAGATTCTTCCAAATCACTTGGATCAATAGTTTTCTTTCCAAGTCTTGCTGCTAAAATTGCTGCTTCGTTTAACATGTTTTCAAGGTCAGCTCCGCTAAAACCAACTGTTCTTTTTGCAATCTTTTCCCATGCTACTTCTTTT
>CAYYJP010000008.1:0-19861 GCA_964472285.1 uncultured Gammaproteobacteria bacterium
TTGAATGTCTTTTCTTTGGCTCTTGTGGCATAAGCGTATTTTACTTTATTTGAGGCCAAGTTTCAAGAACCTAGTCGGGAGAAACTTTTGTGGTATTTAGCCTATCTATTTCTTTTTTAAGCTTGGGATAATTTTTTATCTTTACAAATATTTTTTCTGCCTCTTTTTTAGCTTTTTTTATTAAGTCAAAGTCACTAAAATTAGCAACCTTTAGTTGTATCATTCCATGTTGACTTGTTCCATAAATTTGACCAGGACCCCTTAATTTTAAATCAAGCTCAGAAAGTACTGCCCCTGAAAAAATAGTTTCCATTGATTTTAATCTTTCTATGGTTAATGGATTTTTACTTTGGGTAAATAAAAGACAGAAGGATTCCTTAATTCCCCTTCCTACCCTTCCTCGTAATTGGTGTAGCTGGGCAAGTCCAAACCTATCAGCTTCTTCAATCATCATAATTGTTGCATTAGGAATATCAATTCCTACCTCAACAACAGGAGTTGAAACCAGGATATCGATTTTTCCATTCCTAAACTCTGTTAATATTTCTTGTTTTTCACTAGCTTTCATTTTGCCATGCAAAAGCCCCAACTTTAAATTAGGAAAAACATCATTTTTTAATCTAGCGTATTCTTTGGTTGCCGCTTTTATAGTAACCATAGATTCAGATTCTTCAATAAAAGGACAGACTATAAAAACCTGATCATTTCTCTTTTTAACTTTTTCCTCAATCCATTTATATGCTCCTATTCTTTTAGTTGGGGGTACAACCCAAGTTTTAATTTGTTTTCTTCCCTTTGGCATTTCGTCTAGGATAGATAGATCTAGGTCTCCATACATAGTTAGTGCAACAGTTCTTGGAATTGGAGTTGCCGTCATTGTTAAAAGATGAGTGTTATTGCCTTTTTGTCTTAATATTCCTCTTTGCTCTACTCCAAATCTTTGTTGCTCATCAATTACAATTAATCCTAATTTTTTAAATTTTACTTTTGAATAGATAAGAGCATGAGTTCCTATCATTACATCAAAATCATTATTTATCTTTTTTGTTGATCCAGTTGCTAGCTCTACTTTTATTTTTAATAAAGACAGTAAATCTTTAATTGTTTTATAATGCTGAGTAGCAAGGATTTCTGTTGGAGCCATAAATGCCGTTTGAAACCCATTTAAAAAAGCAAGATAAAGAGAGAGTGTTGCAACAATAGTTTTTCCACTTCCAACGTCTCCTTCCAACAACCTATTCATAGAAGTTTCTTTAGAAAGATCATCTAAAATTTCATTTATTGCATTTTTTTGTGCATTTGTTAATTCAAAAGGTAGACTTTTTATTAATTGATTAACCTTTTTTTCATTTTTACCAACTTCCCAGGGTTTAATTTTTTCTTTTTCCCAAGACTTTTTTCTAATAATAGATGAGAGTTGAAGTTTAAACAATTCGTCAAATGAAAGTCTTTGTCTTGCCGAAATTGCTTCTTCAAGGGAGCTTGGAAAATGAATTTTTTTAATTGCTTGATCTAAATTAATTAAATTATTTTCTTTTAATAATTCTTTAGGTAAGTAATCTTCAATGTTGGTATTTTCTTGTAATAGTTTAAAAACTTGACGTCTGAGCCATTTTGAGGATACTCCTTTTGTTTCAGGATAAACCGGTACAAGTCTTCCTGTATGAATTGTTTGATTATCAAATACAACTTCGTAATCAGGAGATCTCATTAAAAGTTTACTACCATCATGTTCAACGTTTCCTGAAAGTGAAACTTCGTCCCCTACGTTTATTGCTTTTGCTAAAAAAGGCTGATTAAACCATAGTATTTCAATGCTTCCAGTTTCGTCAGAAACAATGGCTTTTTGCAGACTTTTCCATCTTCTTGTATATTGGTTTTGTATTTTGTCTACTTTTCCCTTGATAGTTACTTTTTCTCCAGCTTGAACAATTCCTATTTTTGAAACTAGTGAAAAATCTTCATATCTAAAAGGAATGTGATACAAGAAGTCTTCAATTTTAAAAATACCTAATTTTTCTAATCTTTTCGAGTACATTTTATAAACTCTTGAGGAAAGAGTAAGCGGCGTATTTAAGTCCATATCTTTAAAGGCTTAAAAATGGAAGGACAGACGATGCAATTAATGCAAAAGCAACTATTATAATAATAATCTTCCAGATCCATTGGTTTTTTCTTATAAATTCCATAATTTTATTTTATCACAATTTTTGCAAATCGTTTTTTTCCTACTTTTATAATACCAGATTTTATTTTTAAATTTGAGTCTGTAATTTTAATATCATCTAGCAATGTTCCCCCTTGTTCAATTAATCTTTTAGCTTCAGAATTGCTTTTAGCGAAATTTATTGCAACTAAAGTATCTGAAGCAGTTATGCCATCGGATAATTTAATCTCAAGTATATCCTGTGGCATTTCTTTATTCTGGACTATATTTTCAAATTCCTCTTTAGCTTTTTTAGCTAACTTTTCATCGTAAAGTTCTTTAACAATTTGGAAAGCGAGTTCTTTTTTAATGTCTCTTGGATTTTCTTTTGATTTTAATCTTTTTTCAAAAACTTTAATTTCATCTAAGGAGAAATTAGTAGCAAGGAGTAAATAATTTGAAATTAGCTCATCTTTTATTGCCATTATTTTGATATACATATCGCTTGGCATATCATCAAGCCAGATTGCATTACCCCAAGACTTACTCATCTTTCTTCCATCAGTTCCTTCTAAAATTGTCGTAGTTAAGACAAAAGATTCCTTATTCCTTATATCTTTAATTAAGGTTCTTCCTGCTTGCATATTAAATGTTTGATCTGTTCCGCCTACTTGCAAATCAGTATTCATAGAATAACTATCGTATCCTTGCATTACTGGATACAAAAATTCATGAAGGCCTACTCTTTTATTTTCAGAAAGTCTTTTTCTAATTAATTCTCTTCCGACAAAATCTCCAACGCTAAAGTGTTGAGTAAGTTTTAGAATATCTTCAAATGTTAGTTTTTTAAGCCATTCACTGTTGTATCTTACTTTTATTTTTGAAAAGTCTAATATTTTTTCTGCTTGTTTTTTATATGTTTTAAAATTTTCTTCAATTTCTTTTGTGGTAAGAGCAGGTCTTTCGCTTGTTTTATCAGAGGTATCCCCTATTAAGGCAGTAAAGTCTCCTATTAAAAAGGTGACGTTATGTCCTAAGAGTGCAAATTGATTTAATTTTCGCAAAACTACTGCATGACCAAGGTGGATTTTGGTAGATGTTGGATCAATACCTAGATAGATGTTTAATTTTTTCCCAGACATTAGTTTTCCTGAGAGGATATTTTTGTTTGGAATAATATTTGCAACACCCCTTGTTAAAATTTCTTCAATTTGTTTCATAGCCTCAGTATAGCATATTTTGGCTTAGGGTCTAAATTTGATATACTAGTAAGATGCTAGATTATGTAAGAAAATCTAGGCGTAAAAGTTCGTACTTTACGCTTTCAATTCCTAACTTTGGAAGATCGTTAAAATTTAATAGTCTTGGAAATACCCCAAAGGATGTTTTATTAAGTAAGCTTTTAAAATATTCCCTTTTTGGTCTTATTGGACTAGTTTTATTAATGGTAGTTCTTTTTGTTTGGTATGGAAGAGATCTTCCAGCACCAGGAAAGCTTGTTGAAGCACAAGCTAACCAGTCAAGTGGAATTTATGATAGAAACGGTCAATTACTTTTTTCTGTATATCAAAACCAAAACAGAATTTATGTAACCTTAGATAAAATTCCAAAATACCTAAGACAAGGAACGATAGCCGTAGAAGATAAAAACTTTTATGAAAATGAAGGCTTTTCGGTAACTGGTTATATCAGAGGACTTATAATTGATCCAATCCTGAGACAACGCGTTACTGGGGGTTCTACAATTACCCAGCAGCTGGTTAAAAACGTTCTTCTAAGTTCTGAAAGAACTCTTCCTAGAAAGATAAAAGAGCTGATGCTTGCTATTCAAGTTGATAGAAAATATTCAAAAGATGAAATTTTAGAAATGTACTTAAATGATGTTCCCTACGGTGGAACTGCAATTGGAGTTCAGGCTGCTTCACAAATATATTTCAATAAAGATGTAAAAGACTTAAATCTTGCAGAAAGTGCATTTTTAGCTGGTCTTCCTCAGAGTCCAAGTATTTATTCCCCATTTAGCGGAGAAAAATATTATCTTCAAAGAACAAAAAACGTTTTATCCCAAATGGAAAATCAGGGATATATTACTAAAGAACAAGGAGATAAGGCATATAAAGAGATTGAACAGAAAAAGTTTTCCAATAATGATATAGGGATTAAAGCTCCACATTTTGTTATGTATGTAAAGCAGCAACTAGTAAAACAATTTGGTGAAGCTGCGGTTGAAAATGGTGGCTTAAGGGTAACAACAACTCTTGATTATAAAATAGAGAAAGAAGCTGAAAAAATCGTTAATGAAGAGATAAAAAAGCTCAAGAATTTTAAAGTTGGAAATGGAGCTACTATGGTAACTAATCCTAAAACTGGAGAGATTCTAGCAATGGTAGGAAGTGAAGATTACTTTAACGTGGATAACGATGGAAATTTCAACGCTGCAACTGGTTTAAGACAGCCTGGTTCATCACTTAAGCCAATTACTTATGCAGTTGCTTTTAGTAAAGGCTACACACCCTCTACTCTTCTAATTGATAGTCAGACAAACTTTAAGACACAGGATAGTGAAAAAGATTATATTCCTGTAAATTATGAGGGAAAATATAGAGGCCCAGTTCAGGTAAGATTTGCTCTTGCTAACTCTTTTAATATCCCAGCCGTAAAAATGCTTGCCCAGGTTGGTGTTAAAAATGTAATGCAAAAAGCATATGAAATGGGAATTGAAAACTGGGAACCAACAGATGAAAATCTTAGAAATGTTGGTTATTCATTGGTTCTTGGAGGAAGAGATGTAAGATTACTTGATGAAATGCAAGCTTATGGTATTTTTGCAAATTCTGGCCAAAAACAACCTTTGGTTTCTATATTAGAAGTAAAAGATTTTAAAGGAAATACAATTTATAAATATAATCAACCTTCTCCTCAAAGAATCTTTAGTGAAGAAATAACTTTCTTAATCTCACATATTCTTTTAGATAATAGTGCAAGAAGCGCTACTTTCGGAACAAATTCATATCTGGTAATTCCCGGACATCCCAGTGTTTCTGTTAAAACCGGAACTACAGATGAAAAAAGAGATAACTGGACAGTTGGTTATACAAAGTCTTTTGTTGTTGGATCATGGGTTGGAAATAATAACAATACTCCAATGGGTAATATCACCTCTGGAGTCTCTGGAGCTGCTCCTATATTCCATCGTATTATGACTTTTGTTCTTAAGGGTAAAGACGATGAACCTTTTGAAAAACCTGGAAATGTTGAGGCAATGATTATTGATGCCTATGGAGGTGGAACTCCAGTAGATGGAAAACCCGAAAGAAGTGAGTATTTTATAAAAGGTACTCAACCATCAGGACCTTCCCCTATTTATCAAAAACTAAGACTTTCAAAACATGACGGTGGAAAACTAGCAAGTCCATGGGAAATCGATCATGGTGAATATGACACCAAAGATTATATAGTTTTAAAAGAAAATGATCCTATTTCTCAAGATGGAAAGAATAGATGGATGGAAGGAATTATAGAGTGGATTAAGAAAACTTATGCAGCTGATCGTCCTGAGTATTATCCTCCTACAGAAACATCAGGTTATAGAGAAGATGATAATAATAATTCAGAAACTCCAACACCTACTTCTTCACCTACCCCAACTGAGGCCGAATCATCCCCAACCCCTATTCTTTAATTGTAGCTTTAAAAGTTTTTTGTAAATTTTCTACTACTTTTCCTCTAATTTTTGCAACTTCTTCTTTTGTTAAATTTTTCTCTAAATCTTGATAAACTATATGAAAAGTCCTGCTTTCATTATATGTATCTTTTAGGGTAACATCTATAATTCTTGCATCTTGGTTTTTAATTTCATTTATTACTTCTTGAGTTTGAGCATCGCAGATAATAGAGATATCTTCAGCCATTGGAGGAAACTTAGCAAAAGGCTTAAACACTTTAGTATTTGTTGCATACTTTAAAATCACTTCAAAGTTTAATTCAAAATCTACAATATTTGTATCCAATACTTCTATTTCCCCAAGATATTCTTTATCAATATAGATAGATGATCCAATTGAACTTTTGGTAGATTTTTTAAATATTAAATTTTTAATTCCTACATCGTTTAGTATTTGCTCAATAACACCCTTAATTTCATAAAAGGAGGCATGCTCCTTTTTTAATACTCCAGAAAGCATCTGCGTTTCTTTAGGTAAGTCATTTGATCTTTTGATATATACATTAGCGATTTCAAAAACTCTTAGTTTTTCAACTGTTTTATTATCAAAAGTGACATTTAAAAGACTTGGAATAAGACTATTTCTTAAATATGCCATATCTTGGGAAAGAGGATTTTTTAACTTTATTGCAGTTTCAATGGGGCCATCAAATAAGTTTTCAGAAACTAATGAGTATGTATAAACTTCACTAAATCCAAAGTATTTAAGGGCATTTTTTATTCTTTTTTCAAAATAAAAATTATTAGTAAATCCTACAACTTTCTCAGGTAGAAATGTTGGAATAATACTTGGTAAATTATGATACCCATAAACTCTTGCAATTTCTTCAATAACATCTTCTTCAAGCGTAACGTCCGGTCTAATGGTTGGAGCTTCAACTTCTATTTTTTCTTTTTCTATTGTTGCTTTAAATCCAAGCTTATTTAATATATCAACCGATGTTTGGGGATTTATTTCAACACCAATTACTTTATTTATTTTTTCAATACTTACATTAACTTTAGTAATTTTTGCCTTATTAGGATAATGATCAAAAATTTCAGATATTACTTTACCTTCGGCAATTTTTTCATAGAGTTCAATTCCCCTAAGTAGAGCTTTTAGGCTTAGTTCTGGGTCAACACCTTTTTCGTTTAAAATTGCTGCTTCACTTCTTATTCCAAGAGTCATAGATGTATTTCTGATGTTTACAGGATTATTGTTATCGATAAAGAGTAATATTCTCTTGGTATTTTCCTGTACTACTGAATTAGCTGTTCCCATAACTCCAAGCAAATCAATAATTTTTCCATTTCCGTCATCTGCAACGATATCTCTTCCTTGAAGGATATGAGTTTTTCCATCAAGTGTAGTTATCTGTTCTCCTCTTTTTGATTCCCTAATGACCATTTTTTTGGTTGCTAAAAGGTCATAATCAAAAACATGTGTTGGATGACCTACTTCACGCATGACATAATTTGTTACATCAATTAAATTGTTCAGGCTTCTAATATCTGATTTTTCGAGTCTATCTTTTATTTCTTGTGGACTATTCCCTATTTGTACTTCCAAGATAACAGCACAAATTCTATTCACAAGTCTTGGGTCACTTTTAATTTCTATAGGAAACTTTTCTGAAGATTTAGAAATTGTTTTTGTTTTTAGGTCATTGAACTTTGCATTTTTTAAAACTGCACCAGCTTCTCTTGCAATTCCTAAGATTGACATAAGGTCTGGCCTATTTGTAGTAACCTCAATGTCATAGACGCTGTCGTTATCTTTCTTTTCAATTTTTTCTACGGAAACACTCTTTAAAGAAAGTTCTTTAGCAATTTGTAAAGAACTCTCTTTTGTATCCAGATATTCCCTTAACCAACTATCAACTATTTTTATATTCATAATTAAAATTGCTCCAAAAATTCCATGCGATCGGAATAAATAGTTCTAACATCATCAAGTTGAATTCCTTCTTTCATCATTAAGACTCTTTCTACTCCCCAACCAAAAGCAAAGCCACTAAATTTGTTACTATCAATTCCGCAGTTTTTTAATACATTTGGGTGAACCATTCCAGCTCCTCCCATTTCAAGCCAACCTTGTTTACAAAGTTTACATCCTTTTCCCTTGCAGACTCCACAGCTTACATCTACTTCAAAGCTTGGTTCTGTAAATTCAAAATGATATGGCCTAATTCTTGAAATTCTGTCTTTTCCAAAGTATGACTTAACAAAATAATCTAAAACTCCTTTTAGATTTGAAATTGAAAGGTTTGTATCAATTGCGAGTCCTTCAAACTGATGAAACATTGGCACATGAGAAACATCTGATTGTCGTCTATAACATTTTGCAATATTTAACATTTTTATAGGAGGTTTATGTGTCGTCATCTCTCTAATTTGTCCATTTGAAGTATGAGGAGTTAAAAGCATCGGTCCATATTTTGAACTTTCCTTTTCATCGATGAAAAAGGTTTCCCAATCGTCTCTTGCTGGATGATTAGGCGGAAAGTTTAAAGCTTCAAAGGCATACCAGTCCCATTCTACTTCTGGGTATTTAACTTTAATAAATCCAATTTTTTCAAAAATATCCGAAATTTCTTCTATTGCCTGAGTAACCAGGTGAAGATGGCCAAGAGAAGGTTTGATTCCTGGATTTGTTACGTCAATTTTTTCCAAGAGCGTAGTTTTTTTTGCTTTTGATAAAGAACTTGCTTTATCTTCCAATGCGTCTTCAATTGTTTTCTTTACCTCATTTGCCAAAACTCCAAACGCAGGTCTTTTTTCAACAGGTAACTTAGTTACTTCCTTTATTGCTAAAGTAAGTTTTCCACTTTTACCTAAAAACTGTAACTTAGTTTCTTCCAAGGACTTTAAGTCCTCAGCTTCTAAGATAAATGATAAAGCCGCGTTTTTTAATCCAATAAGTTGTTCTTCCATGATTTATATAAGAATAACATATTTATCGCCTGTTTTGAATTTCTGAAAAAACTGTTATAGCAGGTGTGCCACCCTTAGCCAATAATTCAGCTACTCTTTTTATTGCAACTCTGCGTTGTTCTCCGTTATTATGTATTCCTGCAGTAACAGCAATATTTACTGCTAATCCAATTTGGTAATCAATAGGTTTTAAACTTTCTGACATATAAACACCTCCTTTGCCATTAAAAAACCTCCCGTTTGGGAGGTCGTAATTTACTTTCCAGCACTACATTACCTCCCGGTTAGGGATGTAAAGTAAAAATAGAAAGTTGTCAATGTCTTCATTTACTAAAATATATCATATCAATTTTAAAAATACAATAAAAGATTTAAAGATGCGCTAGTTTATGAAAATCAACAAATGAGTATAAAAAATACCTGTTTATTTTAGCAATAAAAATTTGTATAAAATTATTACTCAATAAGTATTTACATTGGTAATCGACTACAGGATGAGTATTATTTACAATAATAGGCGTATTATCATTGACTTTAGGATATAATTTTTGATAAAATATTGCCCTGCCTCAAACTGCCCCTTGGATTTATGAATATGAATAAATTTATAAAATCAACTGTCGAAAGATTTGTTAAAGCATTTAAGAATATCCTCTCTGCTTCTAAACAAAGAGTATCCCCTTTCTATAAAAGATTTATGATTTTTGCAAAAACAAAGCCAGTTGTGGCTTTTTTAATGCTCTTGACGCTTCTATTTTCTTTAATTGTCTTAAGCAATTTAATTAATAGGCCTATTCCTCAAGATCAAGGAGCAAAGCTCCCCGTTAAAGAAGTATCTGTATATACAATTGGATCTTCCCCAAAAATTAAAGTTCAAGCCCAAGTAGAAAAATCTGGGGTTATTAAGATTGTTTCTTTGGGAAATGGTGTCGTACAAGGCATTAATGTTTTTGTTGGTCAACAAATTTATAGAGGAACGAATATAGTTTCTTTGTCTACTAATTATCAAGGTGGAAACGCATTCTCATTGCAAAGACAATTAGCCCAAATTCAGTATACAAATGTATTAGATACATATCAAACGCAAAAAGATTTGATTGGAAAACAAAAAGAAATCGCAAATAAAAATGATGAGAATTCAGATGAATTAAGAAATATTTCAAGGCAATCTCTGGATCAAACAAGAGGGTTAATTAGTTTAAATAAAGATATATTAAATACGCTTTCTTTTAATCAATCACAATATGAGGCAACAAATTCAGGTGGATTAAATGATGCTCTAATTTTACAAATGAAGCAGTTAAGAGCACAGCTTTTGGCAGGAAATAATCAATTAGAGTCTGCACTAAGAAATACAGAGTACTCTTCTTCAGATGATGAAGTTTTGTCCAAAATTTCAGACCTTGGAAAAGACATTACCTTAAAACAACTTGAACTTCAGGAGAAAGCCCTAGATTTAAGTAAAGAAATATCCAGATTAAATCTTATGCTCACCCAAGTTAATGAAGCAATCATGTTTCCCTCCTCTCCAATTAATGGAACAGTTGAGAGGATTTACGTAAAGGTTGGACAAGTTGTAAACCCAGGAATGCCTATTGCCCAAATTAGCGGAGAAAGTGACTCTCTAAAAGCAGTTGCCTTTTTGAGTAGAGAGATTTCCCAAGCAGTATCTAGAGCAGAAGCTTCTACTTTGTATCTAGGTAGTAAAACATACGAGGAAGTTCCTTTTTATGTTTCCCAAGAAGCAACGGATGGCAGTTTATATACTGCACAATTTATAATTCCACAAGAATTTTCATCTGAAATTACAGACAAAGGATATATAACTATAGATATTCCTGTTGGTTTTCCCAAAACAGGAGATACAATTCCATTTATTCCTTTAGATGCTATTTTCCAAACACAAGACCAAGCATATTTATATGTTGTTAAAGGATCTAGGGCAGAAACAAAGAAAGTAAATTTAGGACAAGTTTTAGGACGCTTTGTTGAAATAACTTCAGGATTAGTAGCTAGGGATCAAGTTATTATTAATAGAAATGTAATACAAGGTGATCCTGTAAAAATAGTTAATTAATCTAAATGAAGCATGCATCTTACCTCAGTCACTTAAGATTCGATAAGAAACTGACACAAAGTCTTCAGGCGAAATATTTAAGAAATCCAAGACTTTTAGTTCTTCTTTTGATTATGATTACTGCTTTTGGTCTTTTTAGTTATTTTAATTTACCAAGAAGATTATTTCCTGAAATAAAAATTCCACTTGTTATTGTATCTACTGTTTTTCCTGGTGCAGGTCCATCAGAAGTTGAGTCTTTGATAACAGATCCATTAGAAGATTCTTTGGGATCAGTTGAAAATATAAAGACATTTACGTCTTCATCTAGAGATTCTGTTTCAGTTATTCAAATAGAATTTAATAGTGGTACGGATGCAGATAAAGCCGCAGCAGATGTTAAAAATGTAGTTGATAAAGTAAATCTTCCAGATGATGCTCTAGATCCAAATACAGCAAAGATTGATTTTGAACAATTCCCTGTTTGGTCATTTTCTTTAATAAGTAAAAATAATAATACTGCATCTTTAATTGAATTTTCAAAAAGATTAAAAGATTCTTTGGAGGAAATATCGACAATTGATAGAGTAAGTATTTCTGGACTTGAAGAGCAAGAAATTCAGATTATAATAAAACCAGAAAGTTTATCTACTTATGCTTTTAATCCTCAAATCTTAATTTCAGCAATTTCAAATGCAACTAAATCACTTCCTGCGGGCACTGTTAGGACAGACTCTTCATCTTTTACCTTAAGCGTTAATCCTTTAATTTCAAATATTGATGATATAAGAAATATAAAAGTAAATTTAAATGGTAGTTTAGTAAATCTTTCAGATATCGCAAATGTTAGTTTTAGATCAAAACCAAATCAGCTACAAAGCTTTATCGGTCAAAAAGATCTTTCAGTAAAAACAGCTGTAAGTTTCTCAATTTTTAAAACCCAAAACGCTGATATAAGTAAAACAGTTGATCAAGCAAGAAAAGACATAGATTCTATTTTTAAACAATATAATAATCAATTTGTAATTTTTACAACTTCAGATGTTTCAGGTCAAATAGATCATCAATTCAATGAACTTTTAAGAGATTTTATAATAACAATTTTTTTGGTTTTTGTTGCTCTTTTAATTTTTCTTGGAATTAGACAAGCTATTGTCGCCTCTTTATCAATTCCCCTAACCTTTTTAATAAGCTTTGGAATTATGAATATGTTTGATGTTGCACTTTCATTTATTTCATTCTTTTCTCTTTTGCTCGCCCTTGGACTTGTAGTTGATGACACTATCGTTGTAATTTCAGCAATGACTGCTTATTTTAGGTCAGGAAAGTTTACTCCTTTTCAAACAGGACTTTTGGTTTGGAGAGATTTTATTACTCCAATTTTAACAACTACCCTAACAACTGTTTGGGCGTTTGTTCCGCTTTTATTATCAACTGGAATTATTGGAGAATTTATTAAGCCTATTCCAATTGTAGTTTCAACTACGCTTTTAGCATCATTTTTAGTTGCCATGTTTATAACACTTCCTGTCGTTACATTCTTATTTAAGCCAACTCTCCCAAAAAGAGTAGCTGTACTATTAATTGTTATCGCCTTACTTTCTATATTTGTATTTGTCTTAGTTATTTCTCCAAAAAATATTTTACTTATCCCAATTCTTTTTGTTCTAGCTCTACTTTTGTTTACAACTTATAAAGTAAGAAAGAATTTATTTGACCAACTAAAAAGAAAAAATACTTTTAAAAACAAAAATATTAAATACTACTTAACTCATGGAATCATTAGTTTTGAGGGATTATCTATTCGTTACCAACTTTTTATAAGAAAGATTTTAGTATCTAAAAGATGGATAAGAATTACTGTAACTTTGGTAATTATTTTTTCAATTTTTTCTTACCTTTTAGTTCCATTTGGACTTGTTAAAAATGAATTTTTCCCAAGAGAAAATGCTGATCAAGTAAGTATTTCTGTTGAGCTTCCACCAGGTACAAATTTAACAGTTGGTAAAAAAGAGGCATTAGCTGTTTTAGAAAAACTAAGAGTATTTGAAAACGTTGAAACTGCTTCTGTAAACTTAGGTCAATCTTCAGGTATGTTTGGTGAAGGAGCAGGAGCTAGCGCAAATAACTTCTTATATACTCTAGTCTTAAAAGAAGAAAGAGATAATGACTCATCGGAGATTATCAAACAGTTAAGAGAAGAATTTAAAGATTATACAAAAGGAAAACTTTCAGTAATTGAACAAAGTGGTGGTCCACCAGCAGGATCAGATATACAAATAAAATTATTAGGATCTGATCTTTCCATGTTGGATAAATATGCAGATAAAGTTGTTTTTTATCTTAATTCAAAACCTGGAACTGCAAATATTGATAAATCAATAAAGCCCGGAACAAGTAAAATAACTTTTATAGCAGACAGACAAAAACTTTCTGAAAATAATATTAGTACAGATCAAATAGGATTTACTTTAAGAACGTTTGCAAGCGGTTTTGAACTTGATTCAGTAAAGCTTGATCCTTCTTCAAATGAAGAACAAGATATTACCTTAAGGTTTTCCAATAATGAACAATTCGTAGAAAGCATTAGTTCTCTTTTTATTAATTCTCCACAAGGATCTGTTCCTTTATTATCTTTAGGTAGACTTGAGCTTAAATCAAGTCCAACTTTGATAACAAGAGAAGACGGTATAAGAACAATTTCAGTAACAGCATCTGTAGAAGCAGGTTATACAATTTCAGAAATAAATAAAGATTTGGAAACTTATGCAAATACTCTTAATTTACCAAGCGGTTATTCTTGGAAAACAGGAGGAGTAAATGAAGAGAATCAAGAATCTGTTACATCGATTCTTATTGCAATGGTTTTATCTGTAATACTTATTTTAATTACCATGGTTTTACAGTTTAGTTCATTTAGAAAAGCTTTCATTGTTATCTTGGTAATTCCTCTTTCAATATCGGGAGTATTTATAATCTTTGGTTTAACCAATACTTATTTATCCTTCCCTGCTCTAGTTGGAGTATTAGCTCTTTTTGGAATTGTTGTTAAAAACTCAATACTTATTGTTGATAAAATCCAAGCAAATCAAAAAACAAAGATGAGTTTTGAAGAAGCAATTGCTGAGGGCGCAGCATCAAGACTTGAGCCGATTGCCTTAACATCACTTACAGCAATCTTGGGACTCTTACCAATTACTGTATCCGATCCATTATGGAGAGGATTAGGCGGAGCAATTATTGCAGGACTTACATTTTCTGGGACAATAATGCTTTTCTTTATTCCAGTAGTTTATTATTTAATATTTAGGTCTTCTGCCAAAAAATCTGTACGTAGATAAAGAGAATATTTCTTATCCCCTTGATGTTAGGAAGGAGTAATTACTAACTGTTGCAAGTGTAGATTGAAAACGTTGTGCTACCTCATCAGGAGTTAGGTTGCCAAGTTGTCGTACAATATCTGTTCTTCCCTTTAAAACTAATGCCCTAAGTAGATTTGGAGTTACGCGGTGAACTTTAACATTAGTAAAAGGACTAATATACCAAAGGTCAGTTGTGGTTACTAAATGTCCATCTTTACCTATGGTTCGTCTTGTTCCATATTCAATTTTTTCATCAGCAAAAGACAAAAAAGATGATGAAGCTAGTTTAATTCTAGCATCGGACTGCTCAAAAAAACTACCTGTCTCACTTCCATATGCACGAGCTAAGTTGGCATTGGTAATTGCGGAATTTAGGGTTCCCAAAGGTCTCATTGTGCGTAAATCATACGCGTCAGGATTATCTCTTTGTTCTGCTTGATATCTTTGGGTAACACGTCCGTGGGCAATGGCTGCTGCTTTTCTTACAACAGGATTATATGAGTCGCCAAGTCTTAAAAATCTTCTTGCTTCTGTGAAATTCATAGTCTTGGAGCAGTTATTTTACGCTAGAAACAATTTTTTTAAATGTTTCTGGATCATTTAATACTAATTCGGAAAGAATCTTTCTATCGATTTCAATTTTATCTTTCTTTAGTTTACCCATAAATTCACTGTATGATAATCCTTCTTTCTTTGCTGCTTCTCCAATTCTAATAATCCAAAGTGATCTAATATCTCTTTTCTTTACTTTTCTTCCATGAAATGCATACGCTCCAGCATGAAGGGATGCTTCGTGTTGCATCTTTACGAGTCTTGATTTAGTACCTCTGTAGCCTTTTGTAAGGGCTTTTAGCTTATTATGTTTTCTTTTGGATACAATTCCTCTTTTTACTCTCATTTTAGTTTTCTCCCATTAATTTCTTAATCTTTTTAGCAAATTTTCCTTTTAGAATTCCCGGCTCTTTCTGCCTTCTAATTCTAGATTTTGATTTATGAAGTTTTTTATGACTTCCATATTGATGGGTAAACAAAACCTTACCGGTTTTTGTAACCTTAAATCTTTTACTAACTGATTTTTTAACTTTCTGTTTGTTTTTCATTTTGTTTTTTTGTTTGAGGCGAAACTAATATTATTAATTTTCTTCCCTCAAGTTTTCTATCTCTGTCTACTTTTGAAACGTCTGATAACATTTCTAAAGCTTTATCTAAGATTTGGTGTCCAAACTGTGGATGAGTTATTTGTCTTCCGCTGAAAAAGACAACCAATCTTACTTTATTTCCGCCTGACAAAAAGTCTCTTGCCCTTTTTACCATGACTGACAAGTCGTTGTCGCTCATGAAAGGTCCCAAACGCACCTCTTTTGTATCAGATGTTTTAGCGCTTTTTCTTTCTTCCTTGCGCTTTTTTTCTTCTTGATACAAAAACTTTTTAAAGTCTATTATTTTTGCAACTGGTGGTTTGGCTTGAGGGGCAATTTCTACTAGATCAAGCATTTGTTCTTTTGCTAAATCTAATGCCTCAAACTTTGACAGTATTCCAATCTGCTTTCCTTCTGAGTCCAAAACCCGAAGAGAGCCTGCAAAAATACGCTCATTAACTCTGTAAAATTTCTTATCGCTTGGTTTAAATCTTTTTATCAATTTCTTGTCTAACCTTATTTAAAAATTCTGACACTTTCATTTTTCCAAGATCTTTTCCCTCCCTGGTTCTAACTGAAACAGTGTCAGATTCGACTTCCTTAGCTCCTATTATACCTAAAAATGGAACTTTTTGCAAAGTAGCTTCTCTAATTTTAGCTTGTAATGTTTGGCTTTTTGTATCAGTCTCTACTCTAACTGCTAAATCTTGTAATTGCTTTTCTACTTTTAGTGAAAAATCTAGTTGCCCATCTGTAATTGGAAGAAGCATAACTTGAACTGGGGAAAGCCATAATGGGAATGATCCTTGGAAATGTTCTGTTAAGATGCCTATATATCTTTCAAAGCTACCTAGGATTGCTCTATGTATCATAACTGGTTTTTCAAACTTACCATCATTTTTAACAAACTTTAAATCAAAAGCTTCTGGCATATGAAAATCAAGCTGAACTGTAGCTAACTGCCATTCTCTACCTAATGAATCTTTAATATGAACATCAATTTTTGGGCCATAAAAAGCACCATCTTGTGGTTTTAGCAAATATTTAAGTTTTTTCTTTTTCAATGCTTCTTCTAAATCTTTTTCAGCTTTGTCCCAGTTATCTACAGTTCCTGCAAAAACTTCTGGTCTTGTAGCAAGTCTAAAATCAAATTCAAAATTAAACTTGGAATAAAACTCAATCATCATGTCTAAGATGCTTGAGACTTCATCAAAAATTTGATCTTCAGAGGAAAAAATATGAGCATCATCCATGGTTAGCTGTCTTACTCTTAATAGTCCGTTTACTTCCCCACTCTTTTCTCTTCTATGAAGTCTGCCAATTTCAGAAAGTCTTAATGGAAGCTCTCTATAACTTCTTGGTCTAAACCTATAAACTATTGTAGCTTCTGGACAATTCATTGGTTTTAGGGTATAGCTTTCAGGATTTTTGTCATTTTCATCATCAGCTAGTGTTAAGTTATACATATTGTGTTGTCCAAACTTAGTCCAATGCCCAGATTCTTTAAAAAGTTGGGATTTAATCATTATTGGGGTTGAGATTTCTTGATAATTTGCGTTTTGGGTAAGTTCTCGAATATATTTTTCAAGTTCTTTAAAAATAATCATTCCTTTTGGAAGCCAAAATGGCGCACCAGGTGCGTAGTCGTGAGAAAAGAATAATCCTAGTTCTTGTCCAATTTGCTTGTGATCTTTTAAGTCGCTCATGCGGTTATTTTACCAAGGAAAGCCGTAAATGTATAGCTATCTAACTAAGTCAGGCCTTTTATCAATTATAAAGTTAATAATATCAGCTATAAAGTTGCCAACAAAGGGAACTAAGTTAATATTTTGTAAAATTAGGCCTAAGATAGTGACTATAATAGCAAGACCAACGGTTGCTCCTAATGCCCAGAAAAGTCCGCCAATAAAGTTATTGATTATTAGATTTTTCCTACTTTGTTTTACGTTCTCATGTGGCTGCATAGAATTAGCATAGAAGTTTTAATAAACAGTTGTCAAGTAATTTGTACAATTGCATAAATTGGTTTTCCTGGAAGTCTTTTTCTAAAACCTGCTCTAGCGTTAAGACGCGGAAAATTTATCCAAGAGTCCATCCAACCCTTTCGGGTTAAACAGAGGTAATGCCCTACTGGATATTTTTTGTTTTTCTTTATATGAACAATAGTATTATATGGAAAGTTATATTTTTTCATTCTACCGGTATATTTAAAATGAAATTTATATCCTGCTTTTCCTAGAGCGTTTACAATTTCAGAACACAAAAAGCCTCTAAATTTTGCATTTTCATTTCCTTTATCAAAATATCTTAGTGCGTTTTTATAATTTGTATGTAATATATAGGCAACGCACGAAATTGCACATCCAGAGAAATGTTCTTGTTTAACTGCTTTCATGAAGCTATTGTAGAATTTATATTTTTATTAACAAGTGGTAATTAGAGGCCCAGACTAGGTGCAATTTGTTGCATTGCTAAAAGCGCAGTAGACACAAATTCATTTAAAGGAATTTGTAATTTTTCTTCACACATTTTTATCTGTTCTCTGTTTGCTCCTTTTGCAAATGATTTTTCTTTAAAACGATTTAAGACAAAATCTGTAGTAACTGATGCTAGTTTTTTCTCAGGACTAATTAAGGTTGAAGCAATAATAAGACCGGTTAATTCATCACAGCAGGAAATGCTCCAATCCATTAATGAATCTGGCATAACTTTCGTATATTTGTAGTTATGAGCCATAATTGCATGAATTAAGGATGGGTCTAGTTTTCCGTTTAGTTTATCACCTGAGATCATGCCATGTTTTTCTGGATGATCTTTGGAGAGTTCATAGTCTAAATCATGTAAAAGTCCTACCATTCCCCAATCATTAATGCCTTGGGTATTTGGTTCTTTGTTTAACCTTACATACAAAGCTTTCATGACAGCTTCTGTTGCTAACATGTGTTTTATGAGGTTTTGATTTTTAACGTTATCTGATAAAAGCTTTAATGCTTCTTCTTTCGTCATTAGTTTATTGTAGCAAATATATAGTGGGCCCGAGAAGAGTCGAACTTCTGACCTTTGCAATGTCAATGCAACGCTCTAACCAGCTGAGCTACGAGCCCGTAAAGTATTTGTATTTTAACAGAGTTTTTCAATATGCGCAAAACATCTTATAAAAATTTAATATAGGATTGATTATTGCCTCATATTTGATATAATTTTGGTATGGCAGGAGGAATAGAAGCTCGTATAGGAGCAATTAGTGAGGTAACATCATCCGAAGGTGAAGGAAAACCATGCCCATTTTGCGGAATAATTAATGGAAAACAAGAGCATTTTGACATTGCAGAAAATAAATTAGCAAAATGCGTAATGTCTTTGGAGGGTCATCCCATAATTTTTACAAAAAAACATTTGACTAAGTTAGACTTAGATAAGAGTGTAGGAATTGATGATATGTTGGCAGTTTTCGAGCTGGGTTTACAACTGGTTCCTATTGTGGAGGGAGTATATAATGCAACCGGTTTTAATATAGTTGCTAATATAGGTGAATCTGCAGGGCAAGAAATTCCACACATACATGCTCATTTGGTACCAAGGATTGAGGGTGATAGCGGTATGAGGGTAGTGATTACAAATAGGCCCAGAAAAAGAGATTTTCCTTTAATGGCAGATGCAATTAAGAGTCAGCATATAGCAAGGACTAGCGGCTAAATATTACTCCTTGATTAGATTGAGCATGTCTTCTCATTTTAACTCCTGCAGCATCGAGTGCTTGACCTTCAATATTTTTCCAAACCCCAGCAGGATCATGTAGGGCAATTGCATTTGAACCAATATAATTCATTGCTGTGCTAAAATTATTTACAGTTAACCTGCTTATATCTTGTACGAATACGCCAGCGTTGCCGGGATTAGCCTCGGGAGAATCTAATTGGCCTCCGCATTGTTCCAAGATGCGTGTTTTAATTCTATCTCTAGCGGGCCTTATTGCATCTAAAAGAGCTATTCTTTCATCATCTTTTATATCCCCTATTATAGCTAGATCAACATTACTTGGGTCAGGATCAGAGCAGTCTTTTGTAAGTCCTTTGGCAACCGATCCAAATAACAAGATAGCAATTCTTCCATTGGAACTTATCTTTTTCCATTCTTCAATAGTCTCATTGCTGAGTTCGTGTGCGATCGTTAATAATTCTTCTTGTCGTTGAGGATTAACGCGCTGCATATATTCTCTGCCAGCTTGAGGATTAGGATATCTTTTTCTTAAGATGCTACAATTTTTAATAAGCCAAATTCTAGCTTTTTCTCTTTCAGGCCATAATTCTTCTCGTTCTTGAGGGTTATAACGGGTTCTTTCAACCTTATGTTTTTTAGCAGTTTCCATAATTTTAGCTACGTGTTCTGGAGCACGCATAGTAATTCCTCTTCTAGGAAGTGATATTCTATATGTTGTTTGTAGTCTGGGTGCTTCAATCATAAAAAAACCGCCTATTGTAGGCGGCTTGCGAATCGTGGTGGTTTACCACGAGCGAG
>CAYYJP010000008.1:19871-26338 GCA_964472285.1 uncultured Gammaproteobacteria bacterium
GATGTAAAGCATGACACTCTCCGCCCGTTAAGGGTTAATAAGGAGAACGCATGTAAATAAATTAAATTTCATTTGATTTAGGTATAATATCAAACAGCTATAAAAGAGTCAAGGCTAGGTTAAAATAAATTATCCAGTTTGTTGAGATACAACTCTTTCTCCTGAGAGAGAAAAACTTGTACCTTGAGATTTTGAAAGACTCCAATAATCTCTTTTTGATTTTTTACCAGAAATTGCCCCTATCCAGGAAGCTGAACTTTCAATTCTTACTCTTGCGCTTTGAATAGTAGAAAGCATCCATTCAAAGAAATTAACATGGTATTTGCCTGGTGTAACTGTTTGTTGAACGGTTTCTTTTGCAACTTCTTTGAATGTAGCTTCAAGTTCTTTTGATGTTTCTACAATTTTCTTAAGCTCAACTCTAATTTGTTCAAGTTGTCCTTTTAGCTGCATGTTTTCTCTTTGAACATTCATGGTCTCTGCATGGATAACTTCTCTTCTATAGTCAATTCCAGGTTCTATCTCTGTTCTTTTTTCTGTTTTTTCCTTAGCAAAAGAGACTTCTTGTCCTTCTTGAAGTTCTCCTTCCATGGCTTTTACTTTTTTAGAAGCCTGTTCAGCAGTGCCTAAAGCTTGCCTCATGAATGTTTGCCATTCTTGATTGAGCTCGTCTCTTACTGATTTTGCACTAGTACTAGCTACCTCAAATCCAGCTTCGGCGAGGTTTTTTTCTCTTAATGTTTTTAGAAGGTTTCTTTGTGCCATATATAATTCCTTTCTATCACAGGTTTTTTAGAAAATCAAGGGTTTTTTGTTGTCTTATGATACTTGCAAGAAGATATTTATTCTGTTCAAGGTTTTGTCTCTCTTGTGGAGTCTTAGCTGTATTTAGTGCATCCTCGATCTCCTTATCTTCAACGACAATATTTTCTGTTCTAGCTATTTCTTGGAGTATAAATTCAAGTTTTACATCTGTTTGTGCTTTAACTTTATAACCATCTCTTAAGGTGTCAATTGTTTTTCCAGTTGAAGCTAAATATTGGTCTAGAGTAAGACCTAATCTTTTGATCTCATCTAAGGTTTGAGCAAGTAATTTTTCAACTTCCTGATCAATTATTACAGCTGGAATTGTTATCTTAGAACTTACTAGAAGTGCCTTTGTGATCTCCTCAAAGCTTACAGGAGCCTTTTCTTTACCGGGAATGACTATTTTACTCTTTCCTGTTATTTTTTTAACTTCTTCCTTATAGTTTCCAAGGTCAATTTTTGGCATTTCGCAGGTTTGAGCTGTGAATTCCCAATCTTTCTCATCATCAATTTTTTGAACATGAATCTTAGGTGAGATTATAGGAGTGATCTTGTGTTCACTAACTGCTTTTGCATAAGCTTGTGGAAGTAATTTTCTTAAGACGTCTTCTCTAATGTGTCCACTATCTAAGGATTCTTCAACTAGTTTTCTTGGAGCTTTTCCTTTTCTAAAGCCAGGTAAGCTTGCATCTTTAACGTGCTCTTCAATAACCTCGTCTTTGGTTTTTTTGACTATACTCCATGGTAAAACAACAGTTATATCTATTGTTCCATCTTCTAATTTTTTAATTTCTGATTTAATATCCATATTTTTATTAGTGCGGACGAAGGGACTTGAACCCCCACGCCTTTTAAAGGGCACAAGGTCCTAAACCTTGCGTGTCTACCATTTCACCACGTCCGCAAGGAATAGCCTCATTATACCTCATTTAGAACGAAAGGGAAAGCGTATTTTGCGTATCTGATAGAGCAAAAGCTTGTATATTTCCCATAAATCTTTCTACTCTAACAGCCCATGTAGGTGAAGCTGCATAAACAGACCCAATTTCGTAAACGTCTTTCTTTCCCCACTTATCCATGTATTTTTCTCTAAGTCCCTGGGAAATAGTAGCAATACCTTCTTCCCATGAACTAAATCTGATTACGTTATCTCCATATACTCCCCAACCCCATGCATTATATGAGTTGTATGGAATAGCTTTACCAAAGCTAGACTCAAGTCCAGCTATAGAAGCTACAAATCTCCAGTCAAGGTTATATTTGTAAGCTTCTCTTACAAAGTCCTCAGCATTCCCAGCCATAGGAGAATCTTTGGCTTGTAAATAAGATTTTAGGGTTTTGACACGAGAAAGATATTCAGTATCAGGTTGATTGAATACAGATTGAATCTCTGCAGATGAAGCAGAAGCCTTTTCCTGCGCATTAGATATGCTTGGAAAAAGAATAATTAATGTTGCAATGAGAACAAATATTAATTTGTTTTTCATAAAAAAATGGTTTGGCAAAAATACCAAACCATAAAAAAATCCTAACGTATGTATTTGGAAGGACATACCTTAGGATCTAGAACGCAGTATATCAGATAACTATAGGTTTGTCAAGAGGTAAACTATAGGTCGAAGCTAAGTCTATCCATGTAGCCTGAGACTCCCTGTGCCCATGTACCTGTACTTACGGGGTTATATTTACTCATAATCTGTTCTGGGGTCTCAAGTCCGATTGCTTTATATTTTGTAGCAAGAGTTTTTGTAACTGCTTCAATTGCATCATTATAATTATCAAATCTTGTTACCTTCTTTCCATATATGCCAAACCCCCAGCAATTATACGAGTTCTTTGGAGCTTTCTTACAAAGGGTAGATTCCTGCATGGCAATAGCTGGTAATAGTCTGTAATCAAGCTCATATTTATCAGCTATTGCTACGATTTCGTCTGCAAATGGAGTTAGAGCTGATTTATAGTATGACAAAAAGTCTTCTACAGCCTCGACTCTAGCGTCAATATCCTCTGTTTTTAGAAGAATAGCTTCAGTTCTATTAGGTATAGCTGCATATGCTACTCTTGGAGTTTTTTCTAAAGATAAAACAGGATTGCTTGCCTGATACGAAATAAAATAAAGGTACGTAAATGTTAGTACTAGTGTTAATGGGGTAAGAAGAAAAAAAGAAGTGAGCAGGAATATCTTCCTCATGGATACTAACATTGGCAGATTTTTATTAATTTGTCAAGTTTTTAAGGCTAAATTGGAGCTGGTAACGATATTTCGCTCGAACTACGCCATCTTATTACTCGTGACCTTATTTTATAACTTCACTCTTTAAAAAATCATGTAGGAATTAAAAGCTTCAAAAATTTTTTACGTTAACAAATTGTTATACTTGATGATATGAAAAGTAAAAATAATACAATACTTATCATTGATTCTGGTGGAAGGGGTGCGGCTCTAGTGGTCAAGTACCTTCAAAGCAAATACGTTGGCAAAGTAATTGCTATCCCTGGCAATGATTTAATGCAAATTAATACCAATAAACCTGTTCTAATTTACCCTCGTTTAAAAACTACAAGTATTCCCGAGATTTTGGAGGTATGTTTAAGGGAACGTGTTTCTCTTGTCGACGTTGTGCAGGATAATGCTGTTGAGGCTGGGTTAGTAGATGTACTAATGAAAAATAATATTCAGGCTGTTGGTCCAACGAAGCTTGCAGGACAAATTGAGTGGGACAAAGCCTGGGCAAGAAATTTTGGAAAAAGACACAATATTCCTCAGCCGGTTTTTGAAATTTGCAACTCACCAAAAGAAGGTTTTAATTTTCTAAAATCACAGCCGGATCAGTCATGGTTTATAAAAGCATCTGGATTAGCAGAAGGCAAAGGGGCCCTGCCTGCAAGAAGCAATAAAGAAGCAAGAAAAATGGTTAAAGAAATGGCAAGATTTGGAAAAAGCGGAAAAACATTTTTGATTGAAAAGTGGCTAAAAAGTGAGGATAATGAGCCAGCTGAAGAATTTTCCATGTTCCTAGTTTGTGATGGGAAGCATTACAAGATCATTGGTAGTGCCCAAGACCATAAAAGAGTTAATAATTTTGATGAGGGAGAAAATACTGGTGGAATGGGCTGCAGTTCTTCCCCCTTAGTATTAACTCCTCAAATCAGAAAAGCGATCGAAACTAAAATCCTTAAGCCAACAATTAAAGGTTTCAAAGAAGAAAACATAGTTTATAAAGGAATATTGTATTTGGGTGGAATAATTATAAAACACAAAGGTCAGTTAGTCCCTTACGTTATCGAGTTTAACGCTCGTTGGGGTGATCCAGAGGCAGAAGTAATATTACCAGGAATTACAAATGATTTATTTGAAATAAACATGGCAATTTTAGAGGGAAACGTTAATAAAGTGAATATTCAAACTGATCATAAATCTAGAGTTGTTATCACTGCAGTATCCAAAGGCTATCCAACCAACTATGAGAAAGTAAAAGGTAAAGAAATATTTGGCTTAGACGAAGCGAGAAAAATTAAAGGAGTTCGCTTATATGGTGCTGGCATAAAAGTGATTGGTAAAAAATATTATGTTCATGGAGGAAGACTCTTTTATATTGTCGGCGAAGGAAAATCTATTATACAAGCAAGGCAAAAAGCCTACGAGGCTATAGCTTTGGTCCACATCGACGGGAACAACTTACATTACAGAACAGATATTGGTTGGAGAGATGTACAAAGACTTCAAAGGTGAAATCGTTCGGCTCTAACCAGAAAATTGATTGATAGATTGGGATATCCAACTACTTTTGAAAATTGAGTCACTTTATGAGAGCGGGCGAAGGGAATCGAACCCTCTACCTTCTCCTTGGCAAGGAGACATTCTAACCGATGAACTACGCCCGCGTGCTTTTGAGTATATCAAAAATTGCCTTTAGGCTCAACAAAAGAAGTAAAATAGACTAATCTGAAGAATGTTTTAGGTAGAATTATCTAGGGGTTGAAGCTTCTTGTCTTGCGACAAAAACATCTCTTGCGTATACAGCAGCTTGTCTTAATGGATCGTTTGAAAGTACAGGATTTGATTCAAATCCTCTTATTCTTCCCTGTTTAATAGTAAATCCTTGAACAGGACCACGCTCTTCTCCCGGAAGAACAACTTTTATTTCATCTGGTCCAAATAATACCGCAGAATCAGGAATAATATGACCAGCTGTTTGGAAAACACCTCTCCATGCCCAATTTGTGATTCCCTCTTTAATAATCACAGGTGATGCATCTTCTCTTAGGGTCCAGTCTGTATTTCCACCTGTAACTGTTATACTTACTCCACCATCTCTCCAAAGAGCAACTACTTGATCAGAAGTAACAAGAGATGCTCCGCCTGTTACTTGTGCAAGCTTAGCAGGATTTACATTTCTAAATATTTCAACTGATTGTCCGTTTTCTAACTGACTCATAATGTGGAGGTATTATACAGAATTAGGCCTATAATGTCAAATTGGTGCTGAGAGAGTGAGTCGAACACTCATAGCCTGTTCTTCAAACAGGTGCCTTGACCACCTTGGCTATCTCAGCGTGTTTAATATTATACAATATTTATTTGTGGACGCTTAGGGATTCGAACCCCAGACCTCCTCAGTGTAAATGAGGCGCTCTAAACCAGCTGAGCTAAGCGTCCTTGAAGTCTAATTTTAGCAAAAATACGCTCTTTCTACAAATCTTTTGCCTTAGGAGTTTTTTTCGTTACTTCTTTATTTCCTTCTTTTGTAATTTGGTAAGCAACAAAAATAAGGACAATTACTCCTAAGATTTGAGTTGGAGTTAGAGCTTTATGATATAAAAAATAATCAATAAAGATGGCTGCAGCAGGAAAAGATAGTTCTAAAACTGAGGAAACCTTAGCCTGAACTTTTTTTAAACCATAATAATAGATCAAAAGAGCAAGCATCCCAGTTGAGAAAGTAATAATTAAAAGAGTTTTAATTTGTTCAGAAGTTAATGTAAAAAGAGCTTGGGTTTGATTTTGAAAGCTAATAAATAAAAGTGCAAATAAGGGTGCAAATAAAAAGCGCATAGAAGTAGCTGTTAAAAAGTTAACTTTTTTTAATACAAACTTACTTATCGCAGTTGATGTTCCCCACATAAAGCCTGCTCCTATTGCAAGAAGAGCTGCTGCAATTGTTCCAGCTCCAGTTGCGACATTTATAGTTAAGTCCTTAAAAGTAACTAAATAAACTGCAAGTAGTGCAAGGAGTACTAAAGCCATAAATTTCTTCGTAACCCTTTCTTTTAAGAGAATAGCTGCTGCTGCAATTGCCCAGATTGGTTGAAGCTGTTGTTGGAGTAAAACTACGACTGAAAAGGGTAAGAAACTTACTTTTTGCAAGGCTGATGTATAAAGAATTGTTCCAAGTGCTCCAGAAAAAAGAGAAACAGCAAGAATTGCTATCCACTCTTTTTTTGTCATTTTCCTTAAGTCCCCTATCCACTTAAAGAAAATAAAAAGTAAAACTACAAAACCAAAAAGATGTTCATAAAAAACTATTACAGCTGGAGGAAGTGAATAAAGGCTTATTCGGAGTACGCCATCAAGAGCCCACAAAATTGCGGCTACGACAATAAAAATAGGACCAAAAGTTTTTAATTTCTGTATCATAATCTTTCTTTCATCCCGACTT